>NZ_JAUBRM010000015.1:40058-100316 GCF_036701905.1 Microcoleus sp. MON2_D5 | reverse complement strand
TGGTCACGGGTGCGCGTCACCAACCCCGCGCTCTCAAGGCGCTTTAAGAGGGGCGTCAAGGTTCCGTTATCCATACCGAGTTCTTGCCCTACTTCCCCAACAGTGCGCGGGGTGCCCTCGTAGAGAGCGAGCATGACCAGAAACTGAGGATAGGTCAGACCCAAAGGCTCAAGAAAGGGCCGATGAAGCCGAATGACGCGGTTCGACGCACTATAGAGGGCAAACGAAAGCTGCCTCCCCACCTGTCGCCGTTGGTTGATGTTCGAGTTGTTATCCATTTAAAAATCCAGTCAACAACTATTATATAGCACACTACATAATAGTTCAATACCTATAATTCACTTTTTTCTGGACCAGTCTTGCACCCATTCCCATGCGTTGCACCAAGGTGACGGTACGAAGATTCTTCCACACTGCCCACCGTTGCCAGCGCGCACCGTTCCCCCTGAGGTTCGTGGAGGCGATCGCGCTTCGACTAGCGCTGGCACTACATTCATCAAATGGCCTAACTCAAAGCAGCTTGTCCGGCGTAATCGGCAGATCCCTGATGCGTTTGCCCGTGGCATGAAAAACAGCGTTGGCGATCGCCGCCGGGATGCCCACCATGCCGAGTTCGCCCATGCCCTTGACACCGAGCGGATTGACGACTTTATCCTCCTCCTCAACGAATATCGTTTCGATCTCCAAGATATCGGCATTAACCGGCACGTGATAGTGCTGCAAATTCGGATTCATGATCCGCCCGTAACGATGGTCGATTTCAGTCGCCTCTTGCAGCGCCATACCAATGCCCCAGACAACGCCGCCAATTTCCTGACTGTGCGAGGCCTTCGGATTCATGATCTTGCCGCAGGCGCTCACTTCAATGGCGCGCGTAACGTGGACAGTCCCCACATCCGGATCGACCTTCACTTCAATGAACTGCGCGCCGTGCGCCAACGTCGCATACTTCTCGCGCTCCTCTGAGGGACGCGACTCGAATATTTCCGTGATTGCGGTGAGATTATTACGCTTCATCACTGCGGAGATGTTGACGAAACGATCCGGGTCGCTTTTTAGTCGCAGTTGCCCGTCGAGCATCTCGACATCGGAGGAGGCTGCCCCCTTGAGCGGAGAATTCGGTTCCTGGTTCGCGAGGGCGAGCAACTTCGTGCCGATCGCCAGAGCCGCCCCGCGCACGGCCGAGCCGACGCTCGCCGTCGTCCAAGAGCCCCCCTGCGACGGCGATCGAGGCAACTTCGTGTCGCCGAGTTCAAATTTCACCTGCTCCAACTTCAGCCCCAGATACTCGGCAGCGATCATGGTCATCACCGTGTAGGTGCCAGGTCCGATGTCACTGGTCGCACTGGCGACTCGCGCCGTGCCGTCCGCCTGCAGCGTGACGAGGGCTGCAGCGGGCATCTGGAAAGCGCCCCAGACGCCGGTCGCCATCCCCCAGCCAACGAGTAGGCGTCCGTCGCGCATCGATCGGGGCTCGAACTTGCGATTCTTCCAACCGAATTTTTCCGCGCCGAGCCGGTAGCACTCCCGCAACGCCTTACTCGAAAATGGCTTGCCGCTCTCGGGGTCGGTTTCGGAATAGTTGATCAGCCGAAGTTCGAGCGGGTCGATCCTCAGCGCGTAGGCCAGCTCGTCCATCGCACATTCGAGCGCGAACATACCGCTAACGGCCCCCGGTGCGCGCATCCAGGTCGGGGTGGGGAGGTCGGTGTTGGTAATCTTCAGCGGCGCGTAGAGATTCGGGCACGCGTAGACCTGGCGCGTGAAACGCGTGGTGTCGTCTGAGAACTCCTCGAGGGTGGAGGTGTTGTGCACGGCTTCATGAATCATCGCGGAGAGCTTTCCCGATCGCTCCGCACCGAGCGCGATCTTCTGAATCGTGTGCGGACGATAGCCGTGGCCGGTGAACATCTGCGTGCGCGTATAGACGACTTTGACTGGGCGCTTGAGTTCGCGCGCCGCCATCGCCGTTAGCGCCGGATAATAGTTCGGGCGCAGCGACGATCCGAAAGCCCCGCCGACAAAGGGCGAGACGACGTTCACGTTTTCCTCGGGCACGCCGAAGCTTGAAGCCAAATGTTCGCGCACGCTATAGACGCCCTGCGTCTTGTCGAAAATGGTGAGATTATCGCCTTGCCAGACCGCGATCGCCGCGTGCGGCTCCATGGGGTTGTGGTGCTCGATCGGGATGCGGTACTCGGCCTCTACCTTCACGGCCGCTGCGCGCATCGCCTCTTCGGGATTACCGCGCGTCTTCGGAGGCGGCTCTTTAGCGGGGACGCGCCCGCTCGATCGCACCGCCTCAGTGTCGGTCGCGTGCTGCTGTGAGTTGTAGGAGACTTTAACCAGACGTGCCGCATAACGTGCCTGCTCGTATGTCTCGGCGACGACGAGTGCCACGGGCTGCATGTTGAAGAAGATTTTGTCGGACTGGAGCGCCCGAAACGACTTGTCTTCCTCTTCGGTGGCGCGGGGCGGGGCCTGCTCCGTGGAAGACTTCGGACCAAGCTTCGGTGCGTTCAGGTGCGTGAAGACGCGAATTACGCCTGCGGCGCCTTCAGCCTCACGCGTGTCGATTGATTTAATCGTGCCCTTTGCTACGGTTCCCAGCACGATAAAACCGTAAGCGAGATTGGGAACCTGGAATTCCGCCGCGTATTTAGCCTGACCCGTAACTTTGGCTACGCCGTCCACGCGGCTCATTTCTTTTCCGATGTATCTTGGCATTTCGTTTATCCTCCCTAATATCAAATCCGCCCTTCATCGTCCTGTATTCATCTCTCTGTTCTCGAACTCTGCGTTCTCTGCGTTCTCTGCGGTTTAATCATTCCAATGCAACCGGAATTGATATAATTAGGCCGCACCGCTCGTCATCGCTTGCTGCAAAGCCAGAACAATGGCGCGTTTTCCGAGTTCGACTTTATAACCGTTATGTTCAAGCGGTTTCGCATCTTTGAGAGCCGCTTCGGCAGCAGCCTGAAAAGTTGTTTCCGTAGCAGGTTTTCCAATCAGAACTCTTTCCGCTTCGGGTGAACGCCAAGGTTTATGCGCGACGCTGCCCAAAACAACACGTGCCTGTTTGATGGTGTTGCCGCTTGTTTCTAAAGCAGCAGCCACGGCAAGCAGTGCAAAAGCATAGGAAGCGCGATCGCGAACTTTTAGGTAATAAGACTTGTTGGCGAAGTTATTCTTGGGCATTTCGATCGCGACGATCAATTCCCCATGCTGAAGATTGTTATCTTTTTCAGGCGTGTTTCCCGGCAAGCGATGAAAATCCTGGAGCGGGATTGTGCGTTCTTGCCCGTTCGTGCCGCGAATCCTCACTACCGCGTCAAGCGCATAAAGCGCATTCGCCATATCGCCCGGGTAAGTCGCCACGCATTTGTCGCTGTAGCCAAAAATGGCATGAATGCGATTAAGCCCCTCAAGCGCTCCGCATCCGCTGCCGGGATCGCGTTTGTTGCACGGCATAGCGATGTCGTAAAAATACTGGCAACGGGTGCGCTGCATTAAATTTCCCCCGTTGGTCGCCATATTGCGAAGCTGCGCGGAGGCGCCGGCTAAAATCGCCATTGACAGAAGCGGGTAATTTTGCCGGACGAGCGGATGGTTGGCCGTGTCGGTATTTTTGGCTAAGGCGCCGATCGAAATTCCGTTCGAGGTCGATCGAATTTCCGCCAGATTCAAACCTGAGATGTCAACAAGTTCGCTGGGACGCTCGACGTATTCTTTCATCAAATCAATCAAATTTGTCCCGCCTGCGAGAAACTTTGCCGTTTGATTAGCGGAAACGGTGCCAACGGCGCTTGCCGCGTCGGTTGCACTTGAATATTTAAACGATTTCATCGGCTTTGCCCTCCTCATTCAATGCAACGGCAATTTCTTCATCGCTCGCGAAATGCCAAGCTTGGGCTGTTTCGCGCCCGGACTGAACTTCTCTGATTGCCGCAACGATTCCCGGATACGCGCCGCAACGGCAAATATTGCCGCTCATGCGTTCTCTGATTTCTTCATCAGAGAGGGCTACATTCTGGGCGCTCGTCCGCAAATTGTTAGTGACGTGACTCGCGTCGCCGTTTTTGGCTTCCTGCAGAAGCGCCACCGCCGAACATATCTGCCCCGGCGTGCAGTAGCCGCACTGGAAGCCGTCGTGTTTGATGAACGCCGCCTGCATCGGATGAAGATTGTCGCCGTCAGCGATCCCTTCGATGGTCGTCACCTCTTTCCCCTCGCAGCTCGCGGCAAGTGTCAGACAAGAAAGCACGCGGCGCCCGTCAACGATCACCGTACAAGCGCCGCACTGTCCTTGATCGCATCCTTTTTTGGTGCCGGTCAATCCAAGTCTTTCGCGCAGGGCGTCTAGCAGCGCCGTGCGCGAATCCACTTCCAGGCGTTGGGTCGAGCCGTTGATTTTCAAAAGAACGTTAACGGCGTTTTCAACCGCAGGGGTCTGGGCGAACACGGCGTCGGGCGCAGCGGCGAGCGTGGAAAAGGCCTCCTCTTTAGCCAGCAGGTGGAAGGCGAAGGTGCCGAGTAGGGCAGCCATGCTTTGCCCCAAGAATTTGCGGCGAGCAGCGCCGACAATACCGAGTTGGTCGAGCAGTGTTTCTTCGTCCGCGCTGAGTTGCTCATCGCTCTCGGTTGAACTGAAATCTTTCCGTTCTTGATTATCGTCCATGATTCTCCTTGCAAAATTCTCAAACCACCCCTGGACAAGTGTTTGTTTTTCGCGCCGACTCTTCTAACGGTCTGCACCCACCGCAGGCGCAGAAGCGCCTTGGCTGGGGCGTCCTTTGTTCTCAAAGACTTCCTTAGCCACGGCAATCGCGGTAACTGCGTTAGGCCAGCCCGCGTAAAACGCCAAGTGGGTAATGGTCTCGATCAACTCGTCTTGGGTGACGCCATTTTCGCGCGCTCTGGCGAGGTGAAATCGAAGCTGGTCGGGACGGTTCATCGCGATCAGCGCGCTGACGGTCACCAGGCTGCGATCGCGCTTTGATAGCTGCGGGCGTTCCCAGACATCACCAAATAGCACGCTGTCGGTAAGCTCGACTAACTTGGGAGCGATATCGCCGATCGCTCTTTGGGCCGGCGTCGGTTGCACACTGACACCGGGGACGGAGCGTGCAGGCACAGCGGATGCCGACCGTTGCGCCTGGACTGGCGTGCCGTACTGCTCGTCGCTGACCTTTTCCATCCAGTCGGTGCTCTTGCCGTCGAGCTGTTCCACGATCGCGATATGCGTCATCGCGGTGTTTGGCGAGGCTCCGTGCCAGTGTTTTACACCGGGCGGAATCCGGACGACATCTCCTTGCCGGATCTCCTCGATCGGCCCCCCCCAGCCCTGCACCCGCCCGACGCCCGCTGTCACGATCAGGGTCTGACCAAGCGGATGGGTGTGCCATGCCGATCGAGCACCAGGCTCAAATGTAACGTTGGCGCCAGACGTGTCTGCTGGATCGTTCGCCTGGAACAGAGGATCGACGCGCACCGAACCCGTAAAGTTTTCGGCTGGTCCGTTCCGCGAGGGCACAGAGCCGCTTCGCGTGATGTTGATTGTCTGCGAATCTTGCATTGGCGCGGTCTGGGGAGCACCGGACCCCTCGGCGGCTCCTGCCTGATTTGCTTGGGCCGATACCGAAGCGAGCAGAGAAAGCAATATGACCCTTGCCGTGAACAGTTTCATCGTTTGAATTCCTTTGGCTACCCCAATTGTAGAGATCGAACACTTAGCGCCTGCTCTATCAATAGGGATGAATTTTTTAAGAAGCAAGGTTCGCCTTGATGCCCTTTTGGTTGTCAGTAGGCGAATCTCTTGCCCAATCAAAACTGAGTTTTCTCTTGTATAAAAATCCAGAATGCTTATAAGAAGCCGAAATGGTTTTTCATTGCTTTAGCTTCATTCTAAGAATGCTCAAGGGCAAGCAATAGAACGATCGTCTAAAATTGTTGTACAATCCTGCAAACTTAGAAATGAACGCTGCCAAACTGAGTGAAAAGCCCGATATGGAGTTAATGAACGACCCGCAGGCAAAGCGCGAGGCAGATAGAGCGCAAGCCCACAGAGACGAACTGACCGAGCGGATTGCACAGGCGATTCGTCATGATGGGACGATCGAGCCGCTCAAAGGATTGCACTTCTACCGCTCCTCCTCACCTTCGGAATGCGTTCATAGTGTCTCGATTCCTTCCTTTTGTGTCATTGCTCAGGGCAGCAAAGAAGTGCTGCTAGGCAGCGATCGCTACCAGTACGATCCGATGCACTATCTATTGGGGACGGTCGAACTACCGATTGCCAGCCGAATTCTAGAAGCAACCCAGGAAAAACCGTACCTGGGGCTTCGTCTGGATCTCGACCCCACCCTCGTTGGCTCAGTCATGGTTGAGGCAGGCTATCCCTCAGCTCAAAGGGAGGCTAGTGTCAAAGCGATCGATGTCAGTCCACTGGATACCAATCTGCTAGACGCTACGGTGCGATTCGTCAGGTTGCTCGATTCCCCGGTGGAAGCTCATGTGCTTGCACCCCTGATTAAGCGAGAAATCATTTATCGACTGCTGATGGGAGCGCAAGGCGATCGGCTGCGTCAAATTGCCGTTCTGGGTGGCTCTACCCACCAAATTGCTAGAGCTGTCGATCGACTTCGTAAAGACTTTAACCAGCCGCTTCGGATTGAAAGCATCGCACGAGAGCTGGGAATGAGTGTATCGAGCTTCCACCATCACTTCAAGTCTGTCACTGCCATGAGTCCCTTGCAGTTCCAGAAGCAACTGCGGCTCCAAGAAGCTCGCCGTCTGATGCTGGGGCAAAACCTTGACGCTACCAGTGCTGCTTACCGTGTCGGTTATGACGATTCCTCGCACTTCAACCGAGAGTACAAGCGGCTCTTTGGTATACCGCCGATGCGCGATATGGAGCGGCTGCGAGAAGCTGCTAGGCAGATTGCGAGTTCAACATGAGCTCCTCAAGATGCCCTAATTAGGCCAGAAATCGCTAAAACATTCAAAAGCGGTTAGCGGAAGCGATTAACAAAGTTGATGTGCAAATTGAGTATATTACCAGTTGGCGGATGACGGCTAAGACGGTGGAAGATGAAGATGAGGAAATTCCGTTTTAAGCCAGCACTAAGGCAAGCGTGTCACACTTAAATCTACTTGTAAGGATTTAGTAGATTACCTGCCTCCTGCCGACACTCCTCAATATAATTTTTTAAAGTAGCTAGGGAGTTCTCAGGTGTTGATTTAAGCCCTGAACCAAAAACACTCTTAATTGCTGTATCACATTCTCGAACAGGAACAAGGAAATCTCGAATAGTCTCAAAGCCATCGGCTTCAATATTTCTGAGAACAAGTTGCTCTAAGCACCATAATCTATGATTGAGAGATTCTTGAATGATAGGTAAGTTAACTTTTGCTAAGGCTTTGATGAATCTTTTATCTCCCGTAAAAATCTGAGCAGATTTATCTTTTTGGATAATTTGTATAGCATGACTTGTGAGAATGGCTTCACCTTGATCGATATTTTCAATATTGGATAATTGGATAAAAATTTCTTGGTCAATATCAGATTCAGATATTTTTGGTAAAGTCTTAGTAAGGTAAAGAACTTGTTTATAATTAATCAGAGAATCTTCTGATTTTCGACTTTTACCTGCTTCAAATTTTTTCCAATCGCCTTCAAATTTATATTGTGCCGTCTCTAGGATATTAACTTGCTCAGAACTAGCATCAAATAATTGAAGAGTCTTATCGAATAGCTGGAATGTAGCAAGCTTTTTGATGATGTCATTATCGATGCAATAGATACAAGCAGACAAAGCTATTCTCCTAAAATTTGGTCTAAGTAATCAGCATTATCGTCACTTAATTCCTCCCAATTTAGATGCTGCTCTAAAAATTTGTTAATAGTCTTGTGTCCTTCTTTAGCAGGATTGATTAAATTTACACATCCCATAGACAATGCAAAATAATCTTTATTATACCAGCCATAATTTAAAGCTAATGCAGATGGATCAATAGTTGAGTCACTTTGAATAAGTTGAATAATTTTATTCTTTAGGTCTTTTGCATTGTTAAATTTTTTATGGCCGATGGAGTTGTCAAAACTGTTGACTAGCAGTTTAACTGCAAACTGATTGCTATCTCTTTCTTCTCGATCATCACAGCCTTGCTTAATATCATCATCAATCAAAATACCTTCTTGAATATGACCAAGGGCGAGATGACCCAGTTCATGGGCAAGATCGAATGCTAGACATACGGGTTGTGTGTTACCACTACTTAAGACAATCACGGGATGCTCGGCTTGCCATTGGATCATGCCTCTAATTTTGCGGGTTTTTTTAGGGTAATTCTTAAAATAGACAACAGCGATACCATGTTGCCAACAGTAATCGAGCAAGCTGTATAAAGTGACTTGAGGATGTTTAGCCACTATCTCTGAACGAACTTGATGAGGGTCGGATGGGATGGGCTGAAATTCGAGCTTTATAGTATCAGCTACGACTTCCGCAACCCGTGAGGCAAGTTGATGGGCAACATCAGGTACATCTGCTTTATCCTGTTGATGGTACTTGAACTTGGTATGGAGTAAGGGCTTAAACTGAGGCTTCTGATTCTCGGCTAAAAGACTCTTGAGGTCTAGGTGCAGACGTTGGGCAATATGACCAGCACCCTCTAGGACGGCGGCGGGTTTATTGTCTAGTTCTTCATTCCACCAACTGGGCAAACCTTTTTCTCGAACGAAACGTTTTGAGAAACCGATCGCCGAGAGTTTTTTATAGAGAACAGACATTGATAATGTTTGTGTCATTGGTTTGCCCTCCGTATGAGAATTCGCGTAATATATGAGAATTCGCGTAATATATGAGAATTCGCGTAATATCATTGTAACCTAATTGCAGAGAATTTGGCTACTAGATTTTTTATAGAGCGTTGTTCTCTATCCTACCACAGAATAAACTTTCGCAAAAGCAACACCAAAGGAAAGTTACAAACCGGAACGATTCCGATCGCTCCTTTCGTCTTCGCAACCTAACACTTGTCCCATTTACCTATTTCCTAGTCGCCACCGCTGCGCCTTTGCGGTTTATTTCAATCACCCATATTTAACCAAGGTGGACAAAAGCCCACCCTAATTCCTACTTCCCTACAGTGAAATACTCATTCTTAGCATACACGCTAATAATACAGCCCCCCACTTCAAAAAACATCCCCTCTTGCTCATCTTTAGAAAATTGCAAGTTGCCGTATTTAGAATTAATTTCCTCAGCAGTCGCCGCTTTTGCCTCCATTTCATCCGGGATAAGTCCGGTAGAACCGATATAGAAAACCAGCGGTGAAACTTTTTCCCTGTACACTTTTTCAGCATAAGCTTCCAGTCGCTCATTCGCGTTAGCTAAAGCAGCGACAAATTCCTCTCGCTTGACATCTTCTTCCTGCCATTTCGCTTGCAAAAGGCGCAGCAAACTATCTGCACCCACTTTGGCTAAAGTAGCGCTCACAATTCCGTTATCCTCCAACCCCAAAAACTCATCGAAAATCAGTTTCATCAAGTCGTCAACTTTGGTAATTTTTGTTCGGGATGACAGCGTTTTGTGTGCGAAGACAACAGGCTCATCTAAGGTGATGTCAAATGTCGGTTTTGCTAGCTTTTCGCCCGTGTTTTTGTGGTAAACTTCATAAAGGCGATCGAGAAATTTGTTTGCCGAGTGCAATTTGCCGAAGTTAAGGATGTTTTTGCTGCCGATGTCGATTTTGTAGCTGACTCGCGAATCTACTGAACCGTGGGCGATCGCACTTTTTAAATCTGTGTATTCCGTCGTCGTCGGAAAGTTGATGTAAAGGCTTTTTGACAGATAATGCTGTTTCAATTCTTCCAATTGTTCCGCAGTGTAAGCCTCGGATTCCTCCTTCAAATGAGCCGAGAGAATGCTAGAGAGAATTTTGATTTCTGCGAGTTCCTCAAACACTCCGTCAAGGCTGCCGTAACGCCCGTCAAAAGGCACGAGGGGCAAAATATCTAACTTTATATCGTACTCTGAACGGAAGTCAAATTCTTGCACAGGCGAACCGTCTTTTTCAAGAACACCGCATTTTTTGAGCAAATCAAACACTGGTTTGCTGCTGATTTTGGTTCGCAGCGACTTGATATTAACTTCGCCGTCGCTGACAATGGTATAATTGTTGAAAGTATTGAGGTCTGTAACTAGAATTCCCGCCACTTCTGCGATTAAAGTTTCATCCTCAACTTTTACCAGCTTAGCTTTTCGGGTAATCAGCATATTGATGGTAGCGGTATTTTGATTGATGGCAAATGAACCCATTTGCACGTATTCGCCACCATCTAAGAATTCAGTTTTCAGCCAAGGCTTGACCAGGTTGCCGTTTTCGTCTCGCTTTCCCTCAATTCGCTTCAAACCTTTTCGCTGATAATTTTCTTGCAAGTGTTTCAAGTTGATGATGATGCTGTTGCTGTTTTCCTCCAATATCTTGATTAACTCCAGCAGGGAAATTTTCTCGCTGACTTTTACCCGATCGCCAATTTCATGATTTTTCAACACATCAGGCGCAAAAACAGCCTGTTCCAAATCTTCGGTAAACTCGGCTATTTGGGCATTTGTCAAAGCTTTAGCGTGTTTTTCCGTTAAAGTAGCATCGAAGGTGCTCGCCAGCGCATACTTAGCCGTATTTAAATTGCCGTCAGCGAGGTTAGCTTTCGCAAAAGCAAACACCGACTCATCAGTTTGAGCAACGGGAACATCTAGTTTGTCATACTCATCTTTGACGACTTTCTGATATTTGTAAAAAAGTCCGCGATCGTCTGCTTTCAGCCCGCAGATTTTCAGCGTGCTCGATGAACCGTTGATTTTCTTGCCACTTTTGGAAACAAAAACTTGATAATCATATTCCTTAATTAACGGTTCTTCCAGCGGAGGTGCAACGGAACTGCCTAACAGTTTTGTGCTGTCGTAAAGAGCATCATAAACCATTTTGACTTCGCCAGCGCGGATGCAATTTCCCGATAATATGTTGGCGATTTTGGAGAGCAGTTTGAAGTCAGCATAGGCATAGGATATCGTGTTGGCAAACACATCCATGTCTTTGAGTTCTTCGGAAATTTTCCCTAGTTTTGCAGCTTCGGAATTGGCACTGGGGTCATTTGCATAGCCGTCTGTGTGCAAATTGATCGCTGTCATTTCTCCCGGTTTAACCAGAGATTTAGCGAGTTCCATCGACTGCGATATGCAGGTAGAGCCAGCCGTGTGGATTTTTTGAATTTCTTTGATGTATTGAGAGTCAAACTTCAGCACTTCTTGAATGGGAATTCGCTGGAAGTGACAAATTACGTCCCCCTTACTAGCATAGGAAACCAGGCTGACAATTAGCTGGTAATTGTTGTATTCGTCTAAGGTCAAAAGCTTGATTAGGGTTTCTTTCAGTGGTTCTAAGTCATAATACATTGAGCCGGAACGGTCGATGATAATGATGCTGTGAGCGACGGATTTTTCTGGGATATCACCGGGCTTTCTTTCTAAATTAATGCGATCGACTAGATAGAAAGCCTTTGCGTTTCCGGCAAAATTGTAGAGGGTAAATTTGGTGCGAGTATTGGAGGCTGCTTGGCTGCTGGAACTTTTGACTTGAGACGATTGTTTTGCTTGCCGTGCCATAGTTTTAACCTATGTTGATTTATTCCTCAATCTCATCATTACACGCGCTTCTGTGGATGTCAAGGCCTGTATGGAAAATTATCTGCGAGGCTGAATAATCATTAATATTTAGCCCTGCGGTGCCAGGGAAAACTGCGGCGGTAGGGTAAATGTGGGCTTTTTTGGCAAAAGTAGTGGATATGCGTAAGTATTTAGTAAATATTTAGTCAATCATGCTTTATTTAGAAAATCCGCTGCTCAAACTTTATCTAAATCTGATCGGATGGGTAGCATTGGGATTTTTTCTCGGCCGCCTGCTACCGAGAAGCTATTCTACATATTTAGCCAAGTTTCTTTTCTTCTTTGGCACGCCATTGAGCATTGTTGCTTTTATCCGCAGCGCCAATTTGTCGGGCGCTATTTGGAAGGCGCCGCTGATAGCTTGGGCGGCAATTCTAGCAGGTGGAGGACTCGCTTGGATTTTGATAAATTTCGGTGTCGGCGAGGAACGTCTCAAGAATGTTAATCGGAGCACCCCAAATAGCCCGGAACACAACACCGCTTGGAGTTTGCCCACTCAAGGCAGCTTCTTATTGGCAACGATGGTGGGTAATACGGGTTTTTTAGGCATTCCCGTCAGTTTGTCCTTATTAGGCGCGGAACACTTTGCCTGGGCGTTGTTTTACGACTTGCTAGGCACTACCATGGGAATCAATATACTGGGAGTTGCTATTGCTTCTCACTGCGGTAAAAGCGATCGCCGTCAGAGTTGGTTAAGTCCCCTGCGGGCAATTTTTCTGAATCCGGCACTGTGGGCTTTTGGTGTAGGATTTGTCTCGCGCAGCTTGCCGCTGTCGGCACAAATCGCAGAATTGTTAACCACAGGCGCTTGGACTGTAATTACTTTAGCTTTAATTACGATCGGGATGCAGTTGAGCAAGTTGAATTCCTTGCACAACCTCAAACAAGTTTTGGCTTGTCTGGCGATTAAAATGCTGTTAATTCCCTTGGTAATTGGCACGGGATTAACGTTTTTTGGCATCGCGGGCGCGCCGCGACTTGTGCTAGTGCTGCAAATGGCAATGCCTCCTGCTTTTGGTACTACTTTGCTGGCAGAAGCTTTCAATCTCGATCGCGAATTAGCCGTAACTGCGATCGGCCTCGGCTGCGTTAGTTTATTATTCACTATTCCAATATGGATGAGGCTATTTAATTTTTAATAAAAATAGGAATTGCCCTGTTTTTAAACTACCTTACTTCAGTGATCCCCATCACCAACATTGAGCGATATATGTCATATTGATTTAAAATAACAATTACGAGACTGGGAAAGTGTATTGGCTTCTGCTAATGGGGAAATAGCCCGCGGAGGACGGGAAGAATAAAAGTATGGCAAGTATAAATTTTACATTGACAGGTTATCAAATTCTCGATCGCATTTACTCAGGAACTCGCACCCTAGTTTATCGAGCTTTCCGCAGGGGCGACAAACAGCCCGTCGCCATCAAAGTCTTGCGGAGTCAGTATCCCACCTTCAGCGAACTGGTGCAATTTCGCAATCAGTACACGATCGCCAAAAACCTCAACTTACCCGGAATCATCGAAACCTACAGATTGGAAACCTACCAAAACAGCTATGCGCTGGTAATGGAAGACTTTGGGGGAATTTCTCTGAACGAATGGATGGAAAAACAGGAAGCGGGGCCGTCTCTGAGCGAGTTTTTGCAAGTGGGCATCGACCTGAGCAATACATTAGATATACTCTACCGCCACCGGATAATTCACAAAGACATTAAACCAGCCAATATTTTAATTAATCCCCAAACAAAACAAGTCAAACTCATTGACTTTAGTATTGCATCATTGCTGCCAAGGGAAACTCAAACCCTGATGAATCCTAACGTCTTGGAAGGAACACTCGGCTATTTGTCTCCCGAACAAACGGGAAGGATGAATCGGGGGATTGACTACCGGACAGACTTTTATTCTTTGGGCGTGACTTTTTACGGATTGCTGGCGGGACAATTGCCGTTTCAATCCAACGATGCGATGGAATTGGTACACTGTCATATTGCCAAGCAACCGCCCTCACTGCATGAAATCAATCCCGAAATCCCGCCGGTACTCTCGGAGATTGTCAGCAAATTAATGGCAAAGAATGCCGAAGACCGCTATCAGAGTGCCTTGGGACTGAAATTTGATTTAGAATTTTGTTTGAAGCAACTTGAAGAAAACGGTAAGATAGAGAGTTTTACGATCGCGCAGAGGGATGTGGGCGATCGCTTCCTCATACCCGAAAAACTCTACGGCCGCGAAGCCGAAGTTGCCGAATTACTCTCCGCATTCGATCGAGTATCAGGTTTTTCCCAGCAGCCATCAGAACAGGGTGGAGGCTGTGAGTTAATGTTAGTTGCGGGTTTTTCTGGGATAGGGAAAACTGCAATTGTCAATGAAGTTCACAAACCAATTGCCCGCCAGCGCGGCTATTTCATCAAAGGCAAATTCGACCAATTTAACCGCAACATTCCTTTCTCAGCTTTTGTCCAAGCATTTCGAGATTTAATGGGACAACTGTTGACCGCCAGTGACCAGCAGTTGAAAAATTGGCAAACTCAAATATTGCAAGCAGTGGGCGATAACGGACAAGTCATTATTGAAGTAATCCCAGAACTCGAAAGAATTATTGGGCCACAACCGCCCGCACTCGAATTATCAGGAACTGCAGCCCAAAATCGGTTTGATTTGCTCTTTCAAAATTTTATTCGCGTGTTCACCAAACCAGAACATCCCCTGGTGATGTTTTTGGATGACTTGCAGTGGGCTGATTCCGCCTCGCTGCGGTTAATGCAACTGCTGGTTGCCGAGTCAGCAACCGACTATTTATTAGTAATTGGTGCCTACCGAGATAATGAAGTGTTTGCAGCACATCCGTTGATGCTGACACTGGATGCAATGGCAAAAGCTGGGGCGACGGTGAATACTCTGACGCTGGAACCGTTGAGTTCAGAAAGCCTAAATCATTTGGTTGCTGATACGCTCAATTGCGATCGATCTTGGGCAAGACCTTTGGCTGATTTGGCGGCACAAAAAACCCAAGGAAATCCCTTTTTTGCAACGCAGTTTCTCAAAGCACTGCATCAGGATGAGCTGATTGAGTTTGACCGGGTTGCTGGTTATTGGCAGTGCGATATTGTGCGAGTTCGGGAGGCAGCGCTGACGGATGATGTGGTCGAGTTTATGGCGTTGCAGTTGCAAAAATTGCCGCCAGGGACTCAGAATGTGTTGAAGTTGGCTGCTTGTGTTGGGAATCAGTTTGATTTGGGGACTTTGGCAGTTGTCTCCCAGCAATTGGAAACGGAAACGGCGGCGGATTTGTGGAAGGCTTTGCAAGAGGGGTTAATCCTGCCTGAAAGTGAAGTCTACAAGTTTTATATGGGGCGAGAAAGACGGGAGGAGGCCGAAAATTCGGAGGTGGTGAATTACAAGTTTTTGCACGATCGCGTTCAGCAAGCTGCCTATTCTTTAATTCCCCAACAAGAGCGATCGCGCGTTCACTATCAGATCGGACAATTGCTGATCCAGCAAGTTTCACCCGCAGCTATAGAAGAGCAAATTTTTTCAGTCGTCAATCAGTTGAATTATGGTATTGCGCTGATTGAAGACCAAACAGAACGCGACCATCTGGCACAACTCAACCTCACGGCTTGCCGCAAAGCCAGAGCCGCTACTGCTTATCAAGCTGCTCGCGAGTATGCTGCGATCGGGCTAAATTTGCTGGGAGAGAGCGCTTGGCAACGACAGTACGAGATGACCTTGAACTTGCACGAAATAGCCGCAGAAGTGGCTTCACTCTGTGGTGATTTTGACGAGATGGATCGGTGGATTGACACTGTGATTGATCATACCAGAACTCCCCTAGAGCGAGTGAGCGTTTACACCGTCAAAATTCAGGCATTATCGTCCCAGAACAAGTTTTTAGAAGCAATTGCTATCGGTTTGTTGATTCTCAAAGAATTAGGAGTTGAATTGCCCGATCGCCCTACATCAGAAGATATTCAGCAAGCAGTGCAGGAAATTAATAGCTCGATCGGCGATCGACCGATTGAAGAGTTATTCGATCTGCCAGCGATGGTAAACCCCCAAAAGCTGGCTGCGATGCAAGTGGCGGCAAGTATGGTGTCAGCTTGTTATCTGGTTGGTTCGTCTTTGTTTCCACTGGTGACTGCCTTACAGGTAAATTTATCTATCCAATATGGCAACAGTCGTACTTCAGCTTATAGCTATAGTTTTTATGGGGGGATTCTCAACAACTTTCTACAAGATGTGACGGTAGCCGATCAATTTGGCCGATTAGCTTATCGTCTTGCCAGTGGGGCGGATGCCAAAAATATTCGCTCTGCAACTTGTGTTGTGATCGGAGCCATGTTGTACCATCGCAAATCGCATTTGCGGGAGACCCTCCCCATTTTTCAGGCAGGCTATCAAGCCGGATTAGAAACAGGCAATCTAGAGTTTGTCGGGCATAATGGCCATGGATTTTGTCTAAATTCCTACTGGTGCGGTCAACCTTTGGCAGAACTTGAGCCCCAAATTCGGGCATACCGTCAGCAATTACTCGACCTCAACCAACTAACGACGGCAAATTATTGTTCGATTTATTGGGAAACAACGCTGTTTTTATTGGGTAATCCAAACAAGTTTGAGATTTCCTTTGAAGAGGAACGCTATGAGGAGAAGCTGGTTTCTCAGTCGCTTGCCTCTAACGATTTGTACCGACTCTACACCTTCTATCTGTACAGGACGACGTTGAGATTCCTGCTGGAAGACATTGCTGGGGCCTGGGCAGATGTCGATCGAGCAAGACAGTATATAGCGGGAGGCCTAGGACTTACTTCCGAAGCTGTTTTATATTTCTATGACTCACTCATAGCCCTTGCCACTCCTGAGTCCGAGACTCAGTTAGAAACGCAGCGGCAACGAGTTCAGGAAAATCAAAGGAAGTTGCAGCATTGGGCAGAACACGCCCCCATGAATTATTTGCATAAGTGGCAGTTGGTAGAAGCAGAGAAATACCGAGTTGCCAGACAGAGGGCAGAAGCTATTGAAATGTACGATCGCGCCATTTCTGGAGCGAAAGAAAACAAATACATCCAAGAAGAAGCCCTTGCTAACGAATTAGCAGCTAAATTCTACCTGGACTGGGGCAAAGAAAAAGTGGCACAAGCTTATATGCAAGACGCCTACTACTGTTACGCTCACTGGGGTGCGAAAGCCAAAATCGATGACTTAGAAAAACGCTACCCCCAACTTCTTGCTCCCATATTGCAGGCAAGAGAAAATCGTTTTGGCATTAGCGAAACCCGCCTCCACACAATCAATAAATCGTCAGTTTTACATCAAACCTTGCACACAACTCTATCTAGCAGTAGCAGTATTTACGAAGCCCTCGATTTCGCGACTATTCTCAAAGCCTCCCAAACTCTATCAAGTGAAATTCAATTAGAAAAAGTTCTGGCTGCACTGATGTCTGTGGTGATGGAAAATGCCGGGGCAAAAAAAGCAGTTTTGCTGTTGGTTAAGGATGGAAATCTCGCGATCGAAGCTGTAGCTTCCTTCAATCAAGATGTCATCTCAATATCTGTACCGCTGTCAGCCAGCTACGAGGTTCCCGCTGCTGTGCTTAACTATGTTAAGCGGACTTGGAAAACGGTAGTTTTGGATAATGCAGCAGTACAAAACGATTTTATTGCAGATACGTATTTGATGCAGGAAAAGCCCAAAAGTGTGCTGTGTACCCCGATTTTAAATCAGGGTAAATTAATCGGGTTGCTATACCTAGAAAATAACTTGACAATCGGTGCATTTACAGAGGATCGCACTGAAGTCATTCAACTTTTGTGCGCCCAAGCAGCTATCTCTCTAGAAAATGCGCGCTTGTACCAACAATCTCAAGCTTATGCAAAAGAATTAGAGCGATCGCTCCTTGATTTGCAGCAAGCACAGTTACAGATCGTGCAAAGCGAAAAAATGTCCGCCTTGGGCAATCTAGTCACAGGAATAGCCCACGAAATCAATAATCCTGTCGGCTTTATTAGCGGCAATATTGAGGAAGCAACCACCACGATCAAAGATGTGATTGGTCACTTAAAATTATATCAAGAAAAACTGCCAAATCCAGGCGAGGAAATTGAAGAAGATGCTGAGAATATTGATTTAGAGTATGCCTTAGAAGATTTGCCAAAGATGCTGTTGTCGATGAAAGTGGGGTGCGATCGCATTCGCGGCATTAGCACCAGCCTCCGCACCTTCTCCAGGGCCGATAAAGACTACAAAGTTCCCTTTAATATCCATGAGGGCATTGACAGCACCATCTTAATTTTGAAACATCGGCTGAAAGCTAACGAACACCATCCTGCGATCGAAGTGGTCACAGACTACGGCAATCTCCCCCCCATCGAATGTTTTCCCGGTCAACTGAACCAAGTCTTTATGAACCTGCTTGCTAACGCGATCGATGCCCTAGAAGAATCAAACCAAGGACGCAGTTTGGAGGCAATTAAAGCAAATCCACACTGTATCACAGTTCGTACCAGTCAGTGGGGCGATCGGCACATCAAAATTCAGATTGCCGATAACGGTGCGGGCATGACAGAATCAGTGAAACAGCGGATTTTTGACCATCTGTTCACAACGAAGGCAGTAGGAAAAGGCACGGGGTTAGGATTGGCGATCGCCCGCCAGATAGTAGTCGAAACCCACGGCGGAACAATTAATGTGAATTCTACTTTGGGGGGAGGAACTGAATTTGAGATAGTGTTACCTGTTACCGAATAAAAGTATAGCCTTTCTCAGTAACATGAGGTGCACGCTTGATATAGGGCATAGGGCATAGGGCATAGGGCATAGGGCATACCTCACTTTATTGAGAACTGCTATAGAAGACATTTTTCAGCATTTTAGATTTTATATTTTAGATTAAAGAATTGGGAATGACAGATGACCTAATGATTTCGAGCTAACCTACAGTTGCATTATTTTTTAAAAGTGGTATCCGAAGTAAAAATTTGAGGAGGAGCAAGAAGGAAAAAGGTTATTCATTTTTCCTTCTTCCTCATTTCGTTTGTCGAGTTTGACTTTCTTGAGTGCGATCGACTAATTTCTATTTGAAAAAATCCAGAATAACTAAATTAGATTGCCGATCGGGCATTATACCAGCCCCGATCGCAACTGCGGACACGAGCAAAACTTCCAGCGCCCCTTCGCCAGATTGCCAAAATCTCAATTATGCTAACCTAGGCAAGCAGCAATCCCTTGTCACGAAGGCGATTAACATAATTTCAAACAATTTATTTTATTGAGGACCGGTGTATCCCGTATGGCAAACCTGATCGGCACAGACAGCAACGACTTTATTCTAGGAACTCCGCTGGGCGATCGAATTCGCGGTTTAGATGGCGATGACACGCCCCTGGGTGCGGGAGGAGATGACACCCTAGAGGGCGACGGCGGCAACGACCAGCTTCTTGGAGCTGACGGAGCAGATTCGCTGCTTGGCGGTGAAGGAAATGACGAACTCATTGGCAACCAAGGTCGCGATTTTGCTTCCGGCGGGAACGGCGACGACTCGATTCGCGGCGGTTTGGGCAACGACATCCTCGAAGGCAACGACGGGATAGACAGCGTGGTGGGAGACGCTGGGGACGACTTAGTTTTTGGCAACGGAGGCTTTGATGTGATTGCCGGCGGTACTGGCAACGACACCCTCACAGGCGATGACGGCGACGATTCCGTGTTCGGGAATGCTGATGACGACTTTCTCTACGGGGATTTTGGGAACGATTCTTTCAACGGCGGTAGTGGCAGGGATCAAATGTTGGGCGGTGGTGGCAACGATTACTTTAGCGCCAGCGACGGCGACGACACTTTGTACGGCAATGCCGACAACGATTCGCTCTTCGGAGATGCTGGTAATGACCAGATATTCGGTGGGAAGGCTGACGATACAGCTTTTGGCGGCAGCGGTTCCGATACCCTTCGCGGCGATGAAGCCGACGACTCGGTACTGGGAGATGAAGGTAATGACTTCCTGTTTGGTGGCAAAGGTAATGATGGTATCGACGGCGGTTTTGGCGATGACTCCTTGGCCGGAGGTATCGGCGACGATACAATTTTGGGCAGTTTCGGCAACGACAATTTATTTGGGGCAGAGGGTAATGATTCTCTGATCGGAGGTGAGGGTTCGGATACTCTGATTGGCGGCAGCGGCAGCGATGTCTTTGGATTGGGAGCTGGGCCTGGCAGTTTGGCTTTAATTACTGATTACAATGACACAGAGGATTTCTTTGGACTGCCGAGCAATTTATCTTTCGCTCAACTGCAAGTTCGCCAAGGTAACGGTGCAAATGTCAGGGATACAGTAATTACGACGCAAGATGGCAAGCTTTTAGCAATTTTGATCGACACTCCGGCGGCGCTGATCGAGGCGAATGATTTTATCGCTGTGAATGGGACGGCTACTCCCAGGCCAACCACGATTATCACTACAACTACAACTACAGTTACAAGCACAATTACAGATCCAACTCAACCTGCAACTGCAACTACAGAGTCAAGTTCAACTGCAACTACAGAGTCAAGTTCAACTACAGATTCAATTCCAACTCTTCCTCCTACTCCAACTCCGCCTCCTACTCCAACTCCGCCTCCTACTCCAACTCCGCCTCCTACTCCAACTCCGCCTCCTACTCCAACTTCGCCTCCTACTCCAACTTCGCCTCCTACTCCAACTTCGCCTCCGACGCCGACTCCGAGGATTCCGATTCCGCCGACAGTTAGTGTGCCTGATTCGCCTCTGCTATCAATTAGTTCGATCGCCCCGACGGCGACTCCCGGACTATTGCCAATGCCCGGCCAGACGCCGATATTCCCGACGGTGCCGAACCCGATACCCTTAGCTCCTACACCTTACGGGTTATAGGTGCGATCGCGCAGCTCAGTGATGAGTGATGAGTTAATGTAAAACTCACTAAACTCATCACTCAAAACTATTTAACGTCCTGGGGAGTTTCGGCCGAGTCTTCTGGCGGCTCGGCTGGAGAATCTTCTAGAGGAGATAATAATTGTTGGGTGTACCCCAAGAGCGATCGAAGTTTCATGCGGTGGATGTAAGGCCAGCCGCCATTGGCTTCAATATTCCTGAGCAGTTTGTAAAGTGCTTGGCGGTTGTCGGGAAAAGACGCTTGAAACAAACCGTCCCGAATTTCCCGGTGCGAAGCTTCCAGCCTCCGCAGCAGGGCCAAAAGCAGCAGACTGTCTCCCTGACAACTTTCGGCTAAAGTCCGAATCGCCTCTGTCACTGATTGCATTTGAGACTGCAACTTTTCTGACTCTAAATCTTTGCCGTTGTCCATACCGCTGCTTCCTTTGAAATCTACAAGGCCTTTGTCCCCAGCCTTTTGGTCAACCGACTAATCGAGCTAGTCGCGATCGTCATTCGGGGCCATAAGCAAAGTAACTTAAGTAGGTTGACTTAAGCAATATTAATTTGCAGTCCAAGTCAGGAAAAGAGCACCACCCGTCGTACCATGTGTATTGGGCTGCGATCCGAACATGATTGAGAAATCATAAGTTCATGCTTATTTTCACGGCGCACTAGCTTGATTTTTTGAGTCAATGCCGGTGTCTGTGAAGCGAGCGATCTGGATCTAAATGCTGCCCTAAGCGCTGGCCTAGCCTGCCGGCGGGCAATTATATTTTGCTCGAAGTAGGGCTTTTTCTTAATATAATCCGATGTTGGATATTGAGGTTGGCAATGAAATATCGTGCTTTAATTGTTGCACTTTTAGCATTTTGCATGAGTGCGCTGGTTGCTTGTTCTTCTGCTTCTGACACGACGGTGGCGACTACCGAGTTGCTCACCTACGACGAGATTAGAGGTACTGGCTTGGCTAATAACTGCCCTAGCTTGGCAGAAACTTCTCGGGGCTCGATCCCCATCGAAGCGGGTGGCACCTATAAACTGAGTGGTTTGTGTTTGCAGCCCACAACTTATTTTGTCAAGGAAGAACCAGCAAACAAACGCCAAGAAGCGGAATTTGTGCCTGGTAAATTGCTGACGCGGTTCACCTCGAGCATTGACCAAGTTCAAGGTACGCTCAAGGTGGGTAATGACGGGACTCTGACTTTCACAGAAGAGGACGGCTTGGACTTTCAAGCAATTACGATTCAATTACCGGGCGGAGAGCAAGTACCTTTCTTGTTCACTATTAAAGAACTGGTAGCCAGTTCCGAGCCGGGAGTGGTTGCTATCAATACTTCCACCGATTTGAGAGGGGAGTTTAACGTTCCTTCTTACCGCAGCGCAGGCTTTTTAGACCCTAAAGGTCGCGGGGTAGCGACTGGCTATGACAATGCTGTAGCGCTTCCGGCTTCTGACAATTCCAAACGTGTGCGGGCTAATGTTAAGGTAGCTGACACCAGCACCAAAGCTGGCAAAATTTCTCTCCAAGTTGCTAAAGTCAACAGCGCCACTGGCGAAATCGGCGGAATTTTTGAGAGTACGCAGCCTTCTGATACTGATTTGGGAGCTAGACCCGCTCTGGACGTGAAAATTCGGGGTTTGTTTTACGCTCGCATTGAGCCTTCTGTCTCGTAAAATTGGCTTTCTGGATCGATCGAACTTGAGTAGTTTTTTATCCTAAAGGTACTGCTCGCTCTTCATTAGCCAACAGTCTTGAGCAACATAACTTAGGACTGTTGACTAATGACTAAATTTATGATTGAATTGTGGTGATTGGCAAGTTATGAAGTTTGGATTTTTTATTAATTAAAGTATTGTAGTCAAAGCGCTTTCAGCTTATAATATATTTTTAAAAAAACCTGGTTAAATAGGGGATTCGGTTGAAGGCCTTCTACCTGGTAAAAGTCTGCCTTATGCCGAAAACCTTCTGATAATCCCGCTAAATCCGTTCACGTTCCGAAAGTTAAACTGGTGTGTCCGGTATCACACCTATTAAGTGCTAGGATTACACTAGCTAAAAGTGAATTGTTTTAGACTAGATAAGAAGCTAGATCTAAAGCAACCTCCGTCCTCTGCTCTACCAACCCTTATGTCACCATGTCTACCACAGTGCCGAACGAGCTAAAAAGCGAAAATTTGCAATTGTTGCGCGAGTACCAAATTTCTGGATCGAATGAAATCCGCAATCAGTTAGTTAAACTGAATATTGGACTGGTCAGAAAAGAAGTTTACCACTGGATCAACCAGTGCGGTGAAAGCTATGACGATTTGCTGCAAGTCGGATGTATGGGGTTGATCAGGGCGATCGAGCGGTTTGATATCGCGAAGGGACACGCTTTTAGTTCCTTTGCAATTCCCTACATACGGGGCGAAATTCAACACTACTTGCGGGACAAAAGCCCTTCTGTGCGATTTCCCCGCCACTGGCAGTCCCTGGAACGCAAATCAGTAGCAGCGATCAAGGATTTGCAGGTGCAGTTAAACCGCAAACCTACCGATGCTGAAGTAGCAGCAGTCCTTGAGGTTTCTTTAGAAGAATGGCAAGAAATTAAGTTGGCCCATCTCAACCGATCGCCTCTGAGCTTGGACGCGCCGATGCAAGATGAGGATGAGGGGGCTACTTGTCTGGGAGAATTGGTGCCCGATACTAAGTATCGGAGTTTTCAGTTGGCGCAAGAGGATCAAATTCGCGTACAGCAAGCTTTGGCTATGTTGGAACAACGGACTCGCGAGATATTGGAGTTTGTTTTTCTCTACGATTTGACGCAGAAAGAAACGGCTGAACGCTTAGGTATCAGTGCGGTGACTGTTTCTCGGCGAGTTAAGAAGGGGCTGGATTTGCTCAAAGAGATTATGACTAAACAGCTTTAGTTATTAGTCATTAGTCTTTAGTCTGTAGTCAGCAGTCAGCAGTCACCAGTCACCAGTAAGCTGCTACCGATAACAAATAACAAATAACCACTGACTACTAACTAATTTTTAGATGCTGCGGACAAATTTATCGAGCCTTTCTACGGCTTTTTTAATTGTGCCTAAATCGGTGGCGTAAGACAAGCGAATGTGGTCGTCTGCACCAAAAGCAATCCCCGGAATAACTGCTACTTGCTGCTGTTCTAAGAAAGCGTCGCAAAATTCCAAAGAATTCATTCCAGTCTTGCTGATGTTGACAAACATATAGAAAGCACCGTCTGGTTTGATGCAGCTAATTCCAGGGATAGCATCGAGTAATTCAAATATTACCTGACGCCTTTCGGCAAAAGCTTGACGCATTTTTTCGACAGATTCTTGGCTGCTTTCCAAAGCTGCGATCGCGCCGTACTGTGCAAAGGTACACACGTTTGAGGTACTGTGACCTTGAATGGTGCCGGTGGCTTTAATTAATTCGCTCGGCCCCGCCAAATAACCGACTCGCCAGCCTGTCATCGAGTAAGCTTTAGCAAAACCGCTGCTGATGAGAGTGCGATCGAAGATTTCTTTGCCCAGGGAACCGATGCTGACGTGTTGGGCGCCGTCATATATAATTTTTTCGTAAATTTCGTCAGAAACGACTAAAATATCTCGATCGACTATCACCTCAGCCAATGCTTTGATTTCCGCCGGAGTGTACACCATTCCCGTCGGGTTAGAAGGCGAATTCAGTACAAATAACTTGGTTTTGGGAGTAATCGCTCGACTCAGTTGTTCCGGTGTAATTTTATATCCTGTAGAAGCATCAGTCCGTACAATTACTGGCTTGCCGCTGGCGAGTTTCACCATTTCTGGGTAGCTCAGCCAGTAGGGAGCCGGAATAACTACTTCCTCTCCAGGCTCGATCAAAGCCATCATCAGATTGTAGAGCGAATGCTTGCCGCCGTTGGTGACAATGATATTTTCTGGTTGATAGTTGAGATTGTTGTCGGATTGGAGTTTGCGCGCGATCGCAGCTTTTAACTGCGGTTCCCCAGCCACAGCGCCGTACTTAGTCTTGCCCTCGTCTAAAGCTTGTTTTGCCGCTGCTTTAACGTGTTCGGGCGTATCAAAGTCGGGTTCTCCCGTACTCAAACTACAGACATCAATCCCTTCGGCCTTCATGGCTTTAGCCTTAGCGGCGATCGCCAAGGTTATAGAAGGAGGAACCTCACCCACTCGTGCTGCCAACTTAATCATTGGATTTTAGATATTAGATTTTTGACTTTAGATCTTAGGGTGACAAATGTTGATATTCAACCCTGTTGTTAGGGAATTATGACATTTGTTTACATAGTACGTAAAGGATTAAGCAATTAAAGAATAAAAATTAAAGAAGCTCTTAGTTTTAATTTTTATTTTTAAATTTTTAAATTTTGACGTTATTATTGTAGCATTTTTGATGCCTCGTTACCCTCAACGCCGATCTGCAAGCTTATGGATCTCAAATCTCTGATTCGCGACATTCCTGATTTCCCCAAGCCGGGAATTATGTTTCGAGACATTACAACTTTGCTGCGCGACCCGCAAGGGCTCAGCTACACCATTGACAGCTTAGCGGAAAAATGCTCTGCAATGTCTGTTGACTATGTGGTGGGCATGGAATCGCGGGGCTTTATCTTTGGCGCGCCTTTGGCTTATAAAATGGGAATAGGCTTTATTCCTGTCCGCAAACCAGGGAAACTGCCCGGTGCGGTTCATTTTGCTGAGTACGAATTGGAATACGGTGTCGATCGACTGGAGATGCACCGAGATGCGATGACATCCGGCAGCCGGGTGCTGATTGTGGACGACTTAATCGCCACTGGCGGAACAGCGGCGGCGACGGCTAAATTGTTGGAACAAGCTGGCTGCGAGCTTGTCGGTTTTGCTTTTATCATTGAATTGCAGGCTTTGGGCGGCAGGCAGAAATTGCCGGATGTGCCAATTGTTACGCTAGTTGAATATTAGTTAGTTAACTGTTGACTGTTGACAGTTGACTGTTGACAGTTGACTGTTGACTGCTGAGTAAAAACTACTGACAAATAATATCCTTGACCTTTGCATCGGAATTATTCATCTCTCTCTTCTCTTCCTCTGTGATCTCTGCGTCAAGACCGGTTAAATCATTCCGATGCAACCGGAATTAATATCATTCACAATTCTAAAATCTAAAATCTAAAATCTAAAATCTAAAATTGTATGACTTCTCTTAAGTTAAATCGAAATTGGCGGATGTTGAATTCTCTGTTTGGTGGCGAGACATTTACTTATGTTGTCAAGCGACTGTTGCAGGCACTTTTAACGCTATTTTTGGCATCGATGCTTTGTTTTGCAATTATTGAGCTAGCACCGGGAAATTACTTGGATACTTTGAGCCAAAATCCCAAGATTTCGCCGGAGACACTCAAGCAACTCGAACAGCAGTTCGGCTTAGATAAACCAGCGATTGTGCAGTATTGGCTGTGGCTGCAACAAATTGTGACGCGGGGGAATTTTGGCACGAGTTTTGTGTATCAGCGATCCGTAGCTTCGCTGCTGTGGGAACGGGTACCGGCGACGTTATTGATGGCGATCGCATCTTTGATTGTAACTTGGGCGATCGCGATTCCCTTGGGAATTGTCGCCGCCGTCAATCAAAACCGCACAGTCGATCGAGTTCTGCAAGTAGTCAGCTACACCGGACAGGGATTTCCGAGCTTTATCACAGCTTTGCTGCTGCTATTTTTTGCTCAGAATACTTCGCCTCTGTTTCCCGTCGGAGGAATGACAAGCATTGACCACGCAGACTTACCTTGGTGGGGTCAAATCCTCGATTACGGCTGGCACTTAATTTTGCCAACAGTCGCCCTCAGCCTTACTGGTTTTGCGGGTTTGCAAAGATTGATGCGCGGACAATTTTTGGACGTGCTGCGTCAAGATTATATCCGAACAGCGCGGGCGAAAGGTTTGCCGGACGATCGAGTAATTTACATTCATGCTTTGCGGAATGCTGTTAATCCGTTGATTACGCTATTGGGTTTTGAGTTTGCTAGTTTGTTGAGCGGTGCGTTTATTGCCGAATATTTCTTTAATTGGCCGGGTTTGGGAAAGCTGACTCTGGATGCGGTGAACAATCAAGATTTGTATTTAGTAATGGCAAGTTTGATGATGGGTGCGACGATGTTGATTGTTGGGAATTTGTTGGCAGATTTGCTGCTCAAAGCTGTCGATCCTCGGATTAAGCTGGAAGATTTGAAATAGAAGAGTTAATTCAGTAACAGAAGGTACGCAAGGGCGATTTGTAATAGTCAACAGTCAACAGTCAACAGTCAACAGTCAACAGTATTCCGATTATCCATGCCCCATGCCCCATTACCCATCTCGGAGTGTTTTATGTCAGAAAAACAACCAAAGGAGCCAATTAGTTTTAGCAGCTTTGCCGACTGGTGCAGGCATATTGACAGTCTTTCAGAATCGGCAAGGCACACAGTTAAAGTGTTGTTAAAAAAGGCTGGCACTGATGACCCACAAGCAGCGGAGCAGATACTTTCAAGCATGACCGAACTGGATCTGGGCGACAATCAAATTACCGACATCAGTTCCCTCGGCTCGCTCACCAATCTGACAACACTGAATCTGTGCCGCAATAGAATTAGCGACATCAGCTTCCTCGGCTCGCTCACCAATCTGACAACACTGAATCTCTCGATCAATCAAATTAGGGACATCAGCTCCCTCGGCTCGCTCACCAATCTGACAACACTGAATCTCGACTGGAATAACATTACCGACATCAGCTTCCTCGGCTGGCTCACCAATCTGACAACACTCGATCTTTACAGCAATAGAATTACCGACATCAGCTTCCTCGGCTCGCTCACCAATCTGACAACACTGAATCTCGGCCACAATAAAATTAGCGACATCAGCGTCCTCGGCTCGCTCACCAATCTGACAACACTGGATCTCGAAAGCAATAAAATTAGCGACATCAGCGTCCTCGGCTCGCTCACCAATCTGACAACACTGCATCTGTGCCGCAGCGCCTATAAAATTAGCGACATCAGCGTCCTCGGCTCGCTCACCAATCTGACAACACTGGATCTCGACTTGAATAAAATTACCGACATCAGCTTCCTCGGCTCGCTCACCAATCTGACAACACTGAATCTCGCCCACAATAAAATTAGCGACATCAGCGTCCTCGGCTTGCTCACCAATCTGACAACACTCTATCTCACCGAGAATAAAATTAGCGACATCAGCGTCCTCGGCTCGCTTACCAATCTGACCACACTATCTTTGTGCAGGAATAAAATTAGCGACATCAGCGCCTTGCGATCGCTCACCAATCTGACAGACCTCTCTCTCGACAACAATCAAATTACCGCTCTGTGCGTGTTAGGCGAACTCGCACAGAAACGTCTTACTCTCTCGACTAAGCCCATTGATGCTCAAAAAGCCACAGAAGCAGTCAAAGTTGCCTATGCAGCTATTGACATAGAAGAACCCGAAGTTATTATTTGCAGCAGTCCCCGGGACGCTTTTCTCCAAATCTTCAACTTGCCCAAAGGTGACCATTCACAAAACTGCTCAGACGAATGGCAAAGGAATAGATTGGGGAAAAAGCTAGACTGGAAATGGATGTCGGCATCGATTCTCCAAATCTTCAACTTGCCGAAACGCTTGCCGAAACGCGACCATTCACCAAACTGGTCAGAGGAATGGCACAGGAATAGACTGGGGAAAAAGCTAGACTTGAAAAGGATGCGCCCTGTGGGAGAATTTGCAAGTCCGGGCGTGTGGAAGTATGAGCTCCATCGCATGACGATCGAGTCCGAAGCAGACAGCACACTGAGTTCGCTAATGAGGGAATTGGTTAACAGCTATGTGCGATCGGAACAAACGAAGGGGAATGTTTTTCCCGCTCATTTATTATCCCTGGAATACCCTGACACCCCCACGACTTTGTTTAAAGAAATCTATTTGACTCAATGGTATATCTCTTCCTTAGGCGTCAATCTCTCCCAAAAGGCACAAGAAATACTTCGCTGCCAAAACCTGCTTTTCGAGCATTGCGGTTTTATATTTCCATTTGAAAAGATTTGCCTGGTGTGCGATCGCCCCCGCCACCTGCGCTTTGACAGTCAAAACCGCCTGCACGCTGAAGCAGAACCTGCGATCGAGTTTGCAGATGGATGGAATTTTTACTATTATCACGGCGTCAGATTGCCTGAAAAATACGGCAAATTCCACCCAAATCAATGGCAATCGCAATGGCTTTTAACAGAAGAGAATGCCGAAGTGAGGCTAGTGTTATTTGAAGGAATTGGTTACGATCGCATTTGTCAAGAGTGGAAGCAAAACAAATAGATAGTTGGCAGGAATATGCACTATTACAAATAGATAATGCCGATGTCGAGCCGATTTGTTTGTTAAAAATGACTTGTCCGAGTACGGGATTCATTCACGCTTTGAGAGTCCCGCCTAACCTGACATCAGCGAGAGAGGCAATTGGCTGGGTAAATTGGGATATCGATCCCGAGGAATTTTCCGTGCAGACTTGATATATAACAACTCTCAATCATTCATGAAGATTTGTAGGCGTAGTGTCCCCGTGCCTACCCCGATTAGGGGAATTTACGCACGGGCGATCGGAAACGCTTTTTTTTTGGGAATAGTTAGTTATAGCACCTAAAAGCGACAACAACCCGGTTTCTTGGGTGTTGATGCGTAATATCCTGTCCGGTAGATTAGCGATTTGTCATCGACCGGGGGCAGGTTTATGAGATTGTCGGTTTTCGGCAATTATTGTCGGTAAACCTGCCCCTACAAGACATGGCATCATGTAAAAACGGATCGGATCGATCGGACTTGATATAACTTCTGTTCATGCCAGGAATGTACCGATAAAACTTCATTCACCCTCCAAACATGGCAAAACAACTAGCAATAGAAACTCGCGGGCTGACGAAACAATTCGATCGCCATATAGCTGTCAATGACATCGATTTGCAAGTAGCAGCAGGTGAAGTATGCGGACTGATCGGCCCCAACGGTGCCGGCAAAACTACCTTGCTGCGAATGCTGGCGGCGGCTGAGGAACCGACTATAGGGGAAATTTACATCAATGGAGATAGGTTATTGCGCGATCGATCGCACCCAATTCTCAAACAGCGCATCGGCTTTCTTCCCGACGACTTTCCCCTCTACGACGACTTGACTGTTTGGGATTATTTAGACTATTTTGCCCGACTCTACAACCTCCAGCAACCGCGCCGCCGAGAGCGAATCAACTCCGTGTTAGAACTCGTGCAACTAACCAACAAGCGCAACAGCTTAATTTCCACCCTGTCGCGGGGGATGAAACAGCGCCTGAGTTTGGGGAGAACTATTATCCACGAACCGCTGTTGCTGTTGTTAGACGAACCCGTTTCTGGCTTAGATCCGATCGCCCGAATGCAGTTCCGCGAAATTATCAAAGTTTTGCAAGAAGTCGGCATGACCGTAGTCATATCATCTCACGTTCTCAGCGACTTAGCCGAACTTTGTACCTGGGTAGGCATCATGGAACTCGGATATCTGGTCGAAAGCGCACCGTTACAAGAACTTTACAAACGCCTCAGCCGCCAGCAAATTTTCATGTCGGTTTTAGGAAATAAATTAGAAGCGCTAACATCGGCATTAAAAAACTTTCCTTGGGTGGAAAATTGGGCAATAATCCCGGAAACTCAACAGGTGTGCGTTGATTTTTCAGGAAGCCCGGAAGATGCCGCAAATTTATTACGCGAACTCGTCGCCGCCAACATTCCCCTAACCGAATTCCACTGCACTCAAGAAGACTTAGAAACCATCTTCCTCAAGATGGGACACCAGCAAGCATCCTAAGAAGCTTTTTCCCTCCTTACCAAGATGAACCGTGAGTTATAACTAACTCATCACCCATTCCTCATAACCAATAACCAATGACACTCAACTTACTAGACAAAATAGGCAACTGGAATCCCCAGTTATTTCGAGAAATCAAAGGCCGCTTGAAGATTGGCAATATGGCGATCGCATCTGCCCTTTCCCTCTGCGGTCAACTGCTGCTATTCATGTATTACAGCGCCCAGATACCCGTTACCCCTGCTAAGGGGGAGTACACTTACCCCATCTATCACAGATTTTGCACTTTCAACAATGCCAATTCCTATGAGAAACAGTGCGTCAGAGATGCCTTGGGCAACTTTGCCATTAACTGGCCGAAGTGGTGGCTAGAGATATTCATGTGGCTGAGCATATTGAGCGTGTTAGCTTTATTAGTAGCAGGGACTTATCTACTTGTCAGCGACTTAGACAAGGAGGAACGCCGCGGCACGCTCAACTTTATTCGCCTCAGTCCCCAGTCTGCCAAAACAATTTTTTTGGGCAAAATTCTTGGCGTACCAATTTTACTTTATTTAGCAACTATTCTGACCGTACCCCTGCACCTGTACGCTGGATTAGCTGCTCAAATACCCCTGAATGAAATTTTATGTTTTTACACAGCAGTTGCAGCTAGCTGTGCTTTATTTTACAGCGCTGCGATGCTATTTGGATTGACAACCAGTTGGTTGGGAGGATTTCAACCTTGGTTGGCTAGCGGTACGGTTTTTGTTGTGTGTTGGATTTCTGCGATCCCGTTAACGGGTACTGCTGCGGATTTGCTAACATTTTTATCTCCCATTGCTATCCTGAGATATCTACTTTTTGGAGTTATCAAAAAATATGATAATTTCCATTGGTTAGGTGAAAATTTAGACAAGTTGCAATGGTTTTACTCGCCAGTGGGTACAAATATTGCGAGTGGTCTTGCTTTGTCTCTCTTGGTTTGTGGTACAGGAACCTACTGGATGTGGCAGGGATGGCAGCGCCGCTTTCCCAATCCCACTGCTACAGTTTTGAGCAAGCGGCAAAGTTATTTGCTAGTTATCTGCTGTCAGGTAATAATTTTAGGGTTTGCACTCCAATCAGACGCCCTAGCCTACATTAATCTCATCTGTTTACTTATCTTGAATTTGGTGATGTTCTTAGCTTTAATTGCAGCTTTAACATCTGACAGACAATCTTTGTACGATTGGGCGAGGTATCGGAAACAAATCGTTCCCAGCAGTCAGAAGCTGTGGCGGCGCTACCCGCTACTCGATTTAATTTGGAGCGAAAAAAGTCCGGCTGTAGTTGCGATCGCGATCAATTTCCTCAGCTCAGTCATAATTTTAACACCTTGGGCGCTGTTGGAAAAAAACCATATAAACGGATTTTGGGGTGTAATTTCCTGTCTGAATCTCATCCTAATTTACGCAGCCATCGCCCAACTATTCCTATTTGCAAAAACTCGAAATCAGGAAATTTGGGCCGTCGGGACAGTCGGCAGCGCTATCTTGTTGCCACCTGTGATCTTATCTATGTCCTTGCTTACCCCAGAAAAAGCTCCTTTTTTGTGGTTGTCTTCAACATTTGGCCTTTTGTTTGCGCCGTATCTGACAGCCGCGTCAGGAAATACCTTTTTGCTATCCATACTCAGTCAGTGGACTGTCTTGGTGTTGTTGAATCTCAAATTGCGATCGCAACTGAGACTCGCAGGGGAATCAGCTTCTAAAGCACTGCTGAAAGCTTGAAAAAGCTGGGGAAGAAAAAGGGGAAGGAATCATTCGGCATTAAAAAACTTTCCTTGGGTGGAAAATTGGGCAATAATCCCGGAAACTCAACAGGTGTGCGTTGATTTTTCAGGAAGCCCGGAAGATGCCGCAAATTTATTACGCGAACTCGTCGCCGCCAACATTCCCCTAACCGAATTCCACTGCACTCAAGAAGACTTAGAAACCATCTTCCTCAAGATGGGACACCAGCAAGCATCCTAAGAAGCTTTTTCCCTCCTTACCAAGATGAACCGTGAGTTATAACTAACTCATCACCCATTCCTCATAACCAATAACCAATGACACTCAACTTACTAGACAAAATAGGCAACTGGAATCCCCAGTTATTTCGAGAAATCAAAGGCCGCTTGAAGATTGGCAATATGGCGATCGCATCTGCCCTTTCCCTCTGCGGTCAACTGCTGCTATTCATGTATTACAGCGCCCAGATACCCGTTACCCCTGCTAAGGGGGAGTACACTTACCCCATCTATCACAGATTTTGCACTTTCAACAATGCCAATTCCTATGAGAAACAGTGCGTCAGAGATGCCTTGGGCAACTTTGCCATTAACTGGCCGAAGTGGTGGCTAGAGATATTCATGTGGCTGAGCATATTGAGCGTGTTAGCTTTATTAGTAGCAGGGACTTATCTACTTGTCAGCGACTTAGACAAGGAGGAACGCCGCGGCACGCTCAACTTTATTCGCCTCAGTCCCCAGTCTGCCAAAACAATTTTTTTGGGCAAAATTCTTGGCGTACCAATTTTACTTTATTTAGCAACTATTCTGACCGTACCCCTGCACCTGTACGCTGGATTAGCTGCTCAAATACCCCTGAATGAAATTTTATGTTTTTACACAGCAGTTGCAGCTAGCTGTGCTTTATTTTACAGCGCTGCGATGCTATTTGGATTGACAACCAGTTGGTTGGGAGGATTTCAACCTTGGTTGGCTAGCGGTACGGTTTTTGTTGTGTGTTGGATTTCTGCGATCCCGTTAACGGGTACTGCTGCGGATTTGCTAACATTTTTATCTCCCATTGCTATCCTGAGATATCTACTTTTTGGAGTTATCAAAAAATATGATAATTTCCATTGGTTAGGTGAAAATTTAGACAAGTTGCAATGGTTTTACTCGCCAGTGGGTACAAATATTGCGAGTGGTCTTGCTTTGTCTCTCTTGGTTTGTGGTACAGGAACCTACTGGATGTGGCAGGGATGGCAGCGCCGCTTTCCAAATCCCAGTGCTACAGTTTTGAGCAAGCGGCAAAGTTATTGGCTAGTTATCTGGTGTCAAACAATATTTTTAGGGTTTGCACTTCAATCAGATCCCGGAGCCTATAATTTGGGCTGTTTACTTATCTGGAATTTGGTGATGTTCTTAGCTTTAATTGCAGCTTTAACATCTGACCGACAATCTTTGTACGATTGGGCGAGGTATCGGAAACAAATCGTTCCCAGCAATCAGAAGCTGTGGCGGCGCTACCCACTACTCGATTTAATTTGGAGCGATAAAAGTCCGGCTGTAGTTGCGATCGCGATCAATTTCCTCATCTCAGTAATAATTTTAACACCTTGGGCGCTGTTGGAAAAAAGTGAGAATCAGGGATGGGGGGGTGTAATTTTCTGCCTGAATCTTATCCTAATTTACGCAGCCATCACTCAACTATTCCTATTTACCAAAACCCGAAATCAGGAAATTTGGGCCGCCTGCACAGTCGGTAGCGCTCTGTTGTTGCCGCCTCTGATTTTATCTATGCTCTTGCTAACCCCAGAAAAAGCTCCTATTCTCTGGTTGTCTTCAACATTTGGTGGCTTTTGGTTTTCGTCTTTGGCAGCGTCAGGAAATACGATTTTGCTCTCCATACTCAGTCAGTGGACTGTCTTGGTGTTGTTGAATCTCAAATTGCGATCGCAACTGAGACTCGCAGGGCAATCAGCTTCTAAAGCACTGCTGAAAGCTTGAAAAAGCTGGGGAAGGGATCAAACGTGAAACTCCGATTCAGGCAGGGATTTAAACCCCTGCCTGAAAGCTTAAGTCGTCTGAAAACGACTGTTCAACTAACTTATTATGCCAATTCCGCATTTATAATCCACTTTATATTGAGCGATGGTGGTCGCCCCTACACAGACAAAGCCCACCTTCGGAGGCTTTAAGATTAAAGTTGAAAAAAATTTCTGACTGTACAGATCCAAAATTATAGAGTCAGCGTATATTACTAATGAACGCAGTACACAATTTCATAGGTTCGCACCGCTAACAATTTCAGCTTGCCTGTTTGCAGTTGAGCTGCGATCGCCCTTGGCTACACACCCAACTATAAAATACGGCTAAGTGATCTGTATTTAGGAGTGGGTTTATTGGAATTGAGGGGCTGGTTTATGTATCATTTGATCGGGCTGTAATACTTTGATTACAACCCACCCCTACAGCCGTAAATAAGAAAAACTATCCTAAAAGTGCGAGTTTGTGATATTTTGACTGAGCATACCACCGCCGTTAGGCAACATAAGTATCAAATTTAGAGGCTGATTAGAGCATGGCAGATATTAGAGGCACCGCCCAAGCAGACTTGCTAGCAGGAACTCCAGAAAATGACCTAATTTTTGGTTTGATGGGGAATGACACCATTGCGGCAAACTCGGGTAATGACAGCATTTATGGAGGAAAACAAAGCGATTTAATTGAGGGCAATTTAGGTCAAGATTCGCTTTTTGGAGATTTAGAAAACGACACTATTAACGGCGGAGACGGTAACGATTTTTTAGTGGGCGGAAAAGGCAGCGATTCTATATCGGGAAACTCCGGGAATGATGTTTTGTCGGGCGATCGAGAGACTGATGTCCTGATAGGCGGAGACGGGGCAGACGTATTTGTTTTGAGGCGCTATGCTGAGGCAGATCCTAGTCGTACCAGCGGCGGTGCTAATTTCGCAAATGCTGACGCGATCGCCGATTTTACAGCCGGTACAGATTTAATCGGTTTGGCGGGAGGTCTTAGTTTTAGCGACTTGAATATTCAGGAAGCTGGAAACGATACTGTTATTCAAGACCGAGTGACTGGAGAATTTCTCGCTACTCTCAGAGGGGTGAGACAAAGTGCGATTAACCAGGCAAGTTTCACTAATAATATTGGCAGCGTTGTTCCCAGCCCCCCGCCTCCAGCGCGGACAACGGCTTATGCTTTAACTCCTGCTAATCGGATTGTCGGTTTTAGTCTTTCCAATCCGGGAAGTGTACTCTCAGATTTTCCCGTGACTGGATTGCAAGCGGGAGAAAGTTTGCTGGGAATTGATTATCGACCGGCTAACGGTTTGCTTTACGGTGTGGGTTCTAGCAATCGCTTGTATACTGTCAATCCGATGACTGGGGAAGCAAGTCCAGTCGGTAACGGGGAGTTTGCTGTTCCCCTAACTCCGGGGGCTGCGGGTTTTGATTTCAATCCGACAGTCGATCGAATTCGGTTTGTCAATCAAGCCGATCAAAACGCCCGCCTCAACCCGGATACCGGCGCACTTGTGGATTTTGACACGCTGGCGGGGGGAATTCAACTCGACGGGAATTTGGCTTACCGGGAGGGCGATCGCAATTTTGGGTCAAATCCGGCTGCTGCTGGGGCTGCGTATGTGAATAACTTTGCAGGGGGAACTTCGACAACCCTGTTTGTAATTGACAGCGATTTGGATGTTTTGGTGCGACAAGATCCGCCGAATAATGGAGTGTTGAATACGATCGGATCTTTGGGAGTTGATGCTACTAGCGTTCTCGGCTTTGATGTCAGGAGTATTGGCGGCCGCGAGGTGGCAGTGGCGGCGCTGGAAGTTGGTGGCCTTTCCGGCTTGTACAATATCAATTTAAGTAGCGGTCAAGCTTCCTTTGTCGGTCAAATTGCTGACGGGAGACAGATTAACGGTTTGGCTTTGCCTTTGCCTACAGCTTACGCTTTAACTGTCAGAAATGGCGCTGAAACAATTGTCGGTTTTAACGAGGCGGGACCGCGGGCAATTCTCAGCGACGTGGCAGTTACAGGGTTGCAGCCGGGAGAAAGTTTGCTGGGAATTGATTTTCGCCCCGCTAACGGTGTGCTTTACGGTGTGGGTTCTAGCAATCGCTTGTACGCGATTAATCCGGTTACTGGGGCTGCAAGTCAAGTCGGTAGCGGGCAGTTTGCTGTTCCCCTAACTCCGGGGGCTGCGGGTTTTGATTTCAATCCGACAGTCGATCGAATTCGGTTGGTCAATCAAGCCGGTCAAAACGCCCGCCTCAACCCTGATACTGGGGTACTTGTGGATTTTGACACGCTGACGGGGGGAATTCAACTCGACGGGAATTTGGCTTATGCTGCGGGCGATCGCAATTCTGGCAATCCCGGCGCGGCTGTTGGGGCGGCGTATGTGAATAACTTTGCAGGGGCAACTTCGACGACACTCTTTGCAATTGACACCAATTTAGACGTTTTGGTGCGCCAAGATCCGCCCAATAATGGGGTGTTGAATACGATCGGATCTTTGGGAATTGATGCTGGTACCGTTCTCGGCTTTGATGTCAGGAGTTTTGGCGGTAACGAGACGGCTTTGGCTGCGATCGAGGTTGGCGGAGTTTCCAGCCTGTACAATATCAATTTGACGACCGGTCAAGCTTCGATCGTCGGTCAAATTGGTGACGGGCGAGGGATTAAAGGCTTAGCACTGACTTTGATTTAACTGCTAGATTCCCAGCGATTTTAGGCATCAATTATCTAGTTTTTAGGTGGAAAATTGAAAACAACTCAACTTTTCTACAATCTGAAATTGTCAGTCTAAAATCGTTTGGGCAATTCCCAATTCCCAATTTGAGGTAACATATTATTTTGACAACCAAGATAAGATGTTATCTCAAGTTTTTTACTTGCTACGTTCCCGCAGTGACGGCAAATATCTGTCCGCGAATCCCAATCCAGATGCGGCAGTGAGTTACCTGCTGATGTTTCGCGAAGACTATGACGCTTTGAGCTATCTCAACGCCCACGCTGCTGATGTTGCCGATCGATTCGGAGTAGAATCGATTTCCGGTTCTCAGGTAAAAAAGCTACTCGAACGTTGGGGATTTAACGGTGTGGGGGTTGTTCAAGACCCGCTGTTACCCAATATTGAGTTTTTATTGACAAAGGATTGACAATTGACAAGATTTGCTATTCACCCGGTTTCAGGAAGAAATCGGGTTTTTTTGTCAAGTTTTGAGCCGATCGCCCGATCGAGCTTGTAGAGTTATATGCCCCATATTTAGTGCAAATTGTCAAATTTGTAAAGCTTTCACCCTAACTCTGAATCCTGTTGTATATTCGTAGTTTGATTTATTCCGACCCGTCAGTACACCACCTATGGTTCGAGAATTAGAGCGAGCGAAGCAACAGACTGGGCAACTAGCGTGCGATCGCAGTGTCTGGCGGTTAGTCAGACTCGGCAATATCGCCAGTGAGCAAACAAGAGCTAGACCAATAAAAATCCCCAGCAGCTACGAACTGACCAGGGAAATGCACAAAAAAACCAAGAGATAATTATGACACAAATCAATGGCTTTGGAGCAAAGGCTCAAGAGTTCGAGTACCCAAAATTAGTAGCAAATATCCAGCTAAAACTGGTGTTAAGCCCAGATATTGACCGACATCAACCTTACCACAGCCAGATACAAGAGCTTCAAGCTCAAATGAATGGCCTAAAGGCTGAAAACCTCGACTTGAAGACTGAAAACCTCGACTTAAAAACTGAAAACCTCGACTTAAAAACTGAAAACTTCGACTTGAAGACTGAAAACTCAAACTTGAGGCAGATTAACCAAGAATTGCAATGGCGTATTAATCCCAACTCTCCTGATGGAGATGCAATTTGCAATTCAGACTGGTAGTTGAAAATACAGTAGGTGTGCAGCCCTGGCTTAAAAAGTCAGGGTTGTTTTTTCAACAAAATTACTGGTATCCAAGGGGCAAGCTAGAAAATTTTGCTGAGCTTATACACTTCTGAGCCCCATATCTAGTGCAAATTGTCAAATATATTAACCTTTTACCCTAAATCTGAATCCTGTTGTATATTCGTAGTCTGTTGATATATTCCGACACGTCAGTACACAACCTATGGTTCGAGAATTAGAGCGATCGAGTGCCCGCGAGAAACGCAACCTGTCCGATTTCCCCGAAACAGCACCCGCAGCCAATCCAGTATTTTTTAGGACTTACAGCCGCCGTACCGAGACGGGAAGGGAGACTTGGGCCCAAGTGTGCGATCGAACAGTCAAGGGGCTGCAAAAGCTGGGAAACCTCACCTCCGAAGAAACACAACTGCTGCACCGGATGCAAAACCAGCTCAAAACCCTCGCTTCAGGCCGCTGGCTGTGGGTAGGTGGCAGCAAATGGATCGAGCAACCAGAGAATTTTTCCGGTGCATATAATTGCTCCTCAACAAATATTCTCGACTGGCGTTCCTTTGGTTTGTTGATGGATTTGGCAATGATGGGCTGCGGCACTGGGGCCGTCTTGGAACCACAATATATCAATCAACTGCCGCCTATCCGCAACCGTCTAACCCTAACCATGCAAGGCGAAATCGGCTCTACACCCGCCCAGTCGCGCCGTGAAGAAACAGAAGTAAAAATAGCAGAAAAAACCGCAACTATTTATGTCGGAGATTCTCGCCAAGGTTGGGTAAACTCCTATCAAACTTTGCTGGAGTTATCCACAGATGAAAGATTTGCAGGAGAAGTTCAAGTATTCATCGATTTGAGCGACGTTCGCCCGGTGGGAGAACCTTTAAAAGGTTTTGGCGGAGTAGCAAATCCCGTGAAATTGCCCGACCTGTATCAGCGCTGCACCGCTATTTTGAATAAAGCTTTAGGGCGGCAGTTAAATTCAGTTGAATGCTGCCTTTTGATAGATGAAGCGGCGGTCACGATCGTCGCAGGAAATATTAGAAGATCGGCAGGAATGCGTCAGTTTTCTTTTAATGACGAACTGGGGGCAAATGCTAAAAACAATTTGTGGCAACAAGATGAAAGCGGCAACTGGAGAATAGATCCAGAACGCGATGCCCTTCGGATGGCCAACCATACGCGAGTTTTCCATACCAAACCTACACTAGAAGAATGTATTGATGCTGTCCGCAAACAGTATTATAGCGGCGAAGGTGCGATTCAATGGGCTGGCGAAGCCGTAGCTAGAGCTAACGTTGATTTACTGTCAACACCGAGTCTTAAACTTGAATTTTTGAAAGCTTACGACGAAGGAAAAGCTAAAGAGTGGTTGCAGGAACGCCATCCTAATATGACTGCTGGCGAGTTAGAGCATCGGTTAGTCCGCGTGGGCTTAAACCCGTGTGGTAAGTAATTTTGCCTCACGTAAAAAACCTCGCAAAATCGGAGAAGACTGAGATGTTAACTCCGAGGTAAGTAAGGGAATTAAAAATCCTTTACCACCGTAGAGCGTACCGGGTGAACCTTCTTTTTTGAAGAACATAATCCTGGCAAGAGTGCGGGGCATTTACAACTAAAGTAGATGAAAAAGTACGCCGATCTACAGGGAAAATCGAATCTGTAGAACTAAAGGATAAAAAGCCTTTAGGGTAACAAAAATGGAAATCATCGGCTCTAATTTCCACTGTAATTTGGCGGAGGTTCACCTCAATCAAATTGCTCCTTACAACTTCAAAGAACAGGAGGAAGCTTTCAGGGCTGCGGCTCTATCTGTGGCGGTACTTCTCAATCACAAATTTCTTGAACCCCGCTATCAATACAGCCGCGAACTAGACCCGATTGTCGGCGTATCTTTCACGGGATTGTTCGATTTCTTCGTTCATGCTTTTGGCGTTGAGTGGCTGCGCTGGTGGGTGGAAGGCCGCCCGCAAACTCCGCAAGGAATCGCTTTTAAACAGCGGGAAGAAGAGTATTTGAGTGGTTGGCGCGAGATTGTCAATGGGGTAGTATGGGATTATTGCGATCGCCATTCCTTAAAACGCCCAAATCGGTGCACAACGGTTCAACCATCGGGTACTAAATCTCTGCTGACAGGTGCTTCCCCCGGCTGGCACCCGCCGAAAGCCCAGCGTTTTATTCGCCGAATCACTTTTGGTAAAAACGACCCCGTAGCCCTCGCCTGCATCGACTACGGATACAACGTGATTCCGTCTCAATCTGACAAAGATGAAAACGGCAATTTGCTGAACAATCCCTTCGATGAACGCTGCACGGAATGGCTGGTAGAAATACCCGTTGCCGTAAGTTGGGCTGACTTGCCCGGTGCTGATGAAATTGACATTAACAAGTTCTCAGCCGCCGCACAAATGGACTTTTATATGCAGGTGCAAAAGTTCTATGTCAGACATAACACTTCGGCCACGATTGAACTGCGCGAAAATGAAGTTGAAAGTTTTGGTAGGCGGATTTATGAAGCCATTCGCGATGATGAAGGCTACATTTCCGCAGCGCTTTTAGCTCGGTTTGATGCTCTTGAAACTTTCCCGCGTTTGCCCTTTGAACCGATAAACAAGGAAACTTACACCAAGATGGTGGAAGAGACTTTAGCGCGCCGGGAAATTGATGTTTTTCACGCGGCTTTGAGTCGCTATGACTTAGGTGAAATGATGGATTCCGGGCCGGCGGGCTGCGATTCCGATAAGTGTTTGATGCCGGAGACTAAGGCTATATAATACCGTTGAACTAAATCCCCCACATGGGGGATTTTTTTTGATTATTTTCAGCAAATAGGCGGTTTCAACCGCCGCATAATCGAGGGGGTAGCTAAAAATGCTATCATTCGACAATCAGAGATTAAAGTTGTGCTGAATTAAAATGCAGAGGCTTTAGTGCAATGTCAGACAACCAAAATGAACCTAGAGAATACGATGCCGTCCTCGGCGGCCAAAATTTAATTCCTGTCAATGCTGCGGTACTCGGAGGCATCCCCGGCGTTAAAAGCCGCTTAGCCTCGCCCGCTGTCGAAGTTAGAATCGCCGCCCTCTCCGAAGCGGTGAAATATGGAGAAGCAGGCTTGGATTTAATAATTCAAGCATTGGGGGATGAGTCAATGCAGGTAAAAATAGCTGCCTATTCACTGCTGAAAGATAGGGATGACTTAAAGAGCAAACTGCCGTTTGAAGACTATTTACCTAGATTTGGATTTGATGTTATTACAGTCGATGCTTCTGGAAAAGAAAATAGTCGCACTAAGTCCTTTGCTCGCTTCTTTCCTGAAGATTTAGGTAACGGAATTGTATTGGAAATGGTTTACATTCCCGGTGGTAGATTTATGATGGGTTGCCCCGAAAACGAAGAAGGTAGACATGATAGCCAAAGTCCTCAGCATCAAGTAACAGTACCGGCTTTTTTTGCTAGCAAATACCCCATCACCCAAGTACAGTTCCAACCAGGGGGAGGATACAACCAATCCTCTTTCAAAGGCGAAAAACGTCCTCAAGAAACTATATTGTGGCACACTGCCGTCAAGTTCTGTGCCCAACTCTCGCAACAAACCGGGAAAAAATATCGCCTCCTAAGTGAAGCAGAATGGGAATACGCCTGTCGTGGTGGTACAACCACCCCATTTCATTTTGGGGAAACTATTACCCCGGAATTAGCCAACTATGACGGAAACTACCCCTACGCAAACGCCCCCAAAGGGCTTTCCCGCCGAGAAACAACCGATGTCGGGAGTTTTCCCCCCAATGCTTTTGGACTGTACGATATGCACGGCAATGTTTGGGAGTGGTGCAGCGATACGTGGCACTCGAACTATAACGGGGCACCAACTGACGGAAGTTCCTGGGAAAGGGACACACATAATAGTTACCGAGTGATGCGTGGCGGTTCCTGGAGCTCCTATGGGCTCAATTGCCGCAGTGCCGATCGTGACTGGTTCGGGACGCACCTCCACTGCGAGCACTGGACTATCGGTTTTCGCGTAGCTTTAGAATACCCAGATCCGCGACTTCTTAAATAAGTCCGAGTTCTCACGAAAAATACCGAGAAGAAGTCGGGAATCTAATACCCGGATGACCTCTTATTTAAAAATATCTTTCCGCTTCTGCAACAGCAAAGTGGCGGTTAAATAAACTGCTGCGTGCAAACCTAAAATTCCCCAATTCAAAGCCAAGTTTTGCCAAGTCGGTTCGTAGAGTGCGCTTTTCTCGAATAAGTGCGGTAAGATTGTGCGATCGGGCAATCTTACCGCACTCTTGTCAACCGTTCACATAATAATCCCGCGTTCCCTTCGCATTCATCGCTTCTCCGAGTCGATTTAACCCGTACACGTAAGCAGCAGTTCTCATGGAAACTGACAATTCCTGAGATTTTTTCCAAATTGCCTCAGTTTCTTCGACCATTTTATGCTTCAACCGCTGGTTGACCTCCTCCAGCGTCCAATAAAGCCCGCTGCGATTTTGCACCCACTCAAAATAACTAACCGTTACACCTCCGGCATTGACTAAAATATCAGGGATTACTTGAATTCCCCTCGCTTCTAAAACCAAATCAGCAGCAGAATCAATCGGCCCGTTAGCTACTTCAAAAATAAACTTAGCCTTAACATCATTAACATTGGCTTCAGTTATTTGATTCTCCAAAGCTGCTGGAACCAGCACGTCTACATCTAAGCCTAAAAGTTGCTCATTTGTCAATATTTCGTGTTCGATAATATTGCAAACCGAATCTTCGCAGTAAACAGCTTTGATACCTTTGTTAGAGTCTTTAAAGCTTCTAATACTGGGGATATCCAACCCTTGTTTAGCATAAATTCCCCCTTGGGAATCGCTGACAGCAACAACTTTGTAACCTGCTTCCCACAGAAGTTCTGCTATTTCTGCACCCGCATTACCAAAACCTTGTACTGCTACAGTTGTATCTTGAGGATTTAGATCGAATTTGGGTAGAAGAGTTTGTACTACAAAAAAAGCACCCATGGCTGTAGCCGTATCTCTGCCCAAACTGCCACCAATTGTCACGGGTTTACCAGTCACAACCGCTGGAGAAAGCTGCCGCTTAATAATATTGTATTGATCCATCATCCAACCCATAATCATGGGATTGGTGTAGACATCCGGCGCGGGAATATCGACATCCGGGCCGATGAAATCTGCGATCGCATCGACATAGCCCCGGCTCAACCGTTCCAATTCCAGTTTGGACAATTCCTTGGGATTGAGAGTAATTCCGCCCTTGGCTCCTCCAAAAGGCAAGTTCAAAACTGCACATTTAAAAGTCATCCAAAATGCTAAGGATTGCACTTCATCAAGGGATACTCCCGGGTGATAGCGCACTCCTCCTTTAGACGGGCCTCTGGTATTGTCGTAGCGCACCCGATAACCTTGAAAAATTCGCAGGGAACCGTCGTCCATCCGCACGGGAATCGATACAATTAAACTGGATTTGGGGTGTTTCAGCCGTTCAATAGTATCCTCGGAAAGGGACACATATTTTAAGGCTCGTTCTAATCGGCGACTGGCATCGGCAAATAATGAATCAGACATAATAGGAAGGAAGAAGGAAAGCACGACATGGATTTTGACACGGATACACGGATTAATTATTTAGTGTCCGTCAGATTTTGAAGGAAGAGGGAAGAAGGAAGAATAGCTGACATCTTAATTTTAAGTATCTCGGCTGGCTTACTGGTTTTCCTATACATTTTAATTTAATCACAATCCCGGTTGAATTCTGTCAACTGTCAACGGTCAACTGTCCACAAACTGCCTTGTGTCGATCGACAATCTCGCCGTGCCAAGCAGCGATTAAGCAGATACACTTACAATAGAAGGTGATATTTAACCTCAAGCCGCAATTTGAGTTCGCTCGCTCAAATCACAGCCAGCCATCAGGGGAATTAAATTCTGAAATACATCGAGGCTTTAGCTGACGTTAGAAACTGAATTATTATTATGGTTGGACTCCTAGCCGCACTCTCAGCGTCTGCGGCAGGGGGTATGAGAATTGCCCTGCCCCTGCTGTTAATTGGTTTGTTGCGGATTGACAAACTTTGGTCGGAAATACCTTTATTGTCGGGGGTTCCCCCCCAGGTGGCTATCACCATCTTGGTGAGTTGGTCGCTGTTAGAGTTATTTGCTTCTAAAACTTTTGTGGGACAGCGGGTGCTACAAATTGTGCAAATTATTTTCAGCCCCGTTGTAGGAGCAATTATGGGAATTGCGATCGCTCAGGTAAGTTCGATCGATGAAATTATTGCTCACCCTTGGATGCTGTGGATAATTGGTATTGTCGGAGGTTTGTTGGCTTTAGTGCTGCAACTGGTACAAGCAGGATGGTTTTATCGGCTGCGGGGTTTGCCGATTTGGGTGATTTTCCTCCAAGATGTTCTGTCCATTTCCTTGGTTTTATTTGCCTTTGACGCACCGCGCCAGGGAGGGTTAGTTGCGATGATGCTGCTGTGGCTGGCAATTCGCAGTTCTAAAGAGTGGTATCGCTGGTACAGAAGTCAGGGAATACCGGGCGATAGGGGAAATCCCCGCCACCGCAAGCGCGATCCTGATTAGTTACTGGTAATTAGTTATGGGTTATTAGTCATATTGTTTGCGGTTGTTTCGGAATGATTTAACCGCAGAGACCGCAGAGGGCGCTAAGGAAGAGAAGAGACAGATGAATAATTCCGATACCAACGGATTTTATATCATTAGTCATTTGTAACCACAGTCAACAGTCAACAGTCCACTGTCAACTGTCAACTGTCAATTTAAAGCAATCCGATCGAGTGTAGCGGGCCTTGACCCGTAATTAACTCCAGCAATAGTGCCACAAAACCAATCATCGCCACACGACCGTTCCAGACTTCCGCCCCCGTGGTCAAACCCCACTCCCACTGCTCTTGAGGGTACATTTTCACTGTCTTGGAAGGGCGTATAACATCCGAGAATTTAACGCTGGGAGATTCGATCGACTCGATGACTAAATCGGCCAAAGCTTCAATAAACACCGGATGAGTATTCAGGGCGGGCACTCGGTAGAAATTTTTAATCCCCGATTCTTCTGCTAATTCTCGATACTCCATGTCAATTTCTTGCAGAGTCTCGATGTGTTCGGAAACAAAACTAATCGGAACTACCAACAAATCTTGGACTCCATTTTCTGCCAATTCGGTAATCGCGTCTTCGGTGTAAGGCTTGAGCCATTCCACCGGGCCAACCCGACTTTGATAAGCTAGAGTGTGTTCGTTCGATCGGTTCAAATGTTCCATAATCAGACGAGTGCAATCTTCAATCTCGCGCTGATAGGGGTCTCCAGCCTCTTCTACGTAGCTGAGGGGGACGCCGTGGGCGCTGAAAAAGATGTGCACTCGATCGGGATTCGGATTGTGGTCTAGTTCTTGGGCTATCAGTTCCGACATTGCCTGAATGTAGCCTGGCCGCTTATACCAAGAAGGAATCGCGGTATATTCGATATCCTTGAGGGCAGGATCTTTGCCCCACATTTCTTCTAGCTGCCGGAAGCTAGAACCGCTGGTGCTGATGGAAAATTGAGGATACAGCGGCAAGATTGTCAAATGTTCGATGCGATCGCGCTTAATTTTGGCGATCGCCTCTTCGGTAAAAGGATGCCAGTAGCGCATCCCCACGTATACTCGAGCATCTTGTCCCTTGGACTGCAATCGTTCTTGCAGCGAAGCGGCTTGTTCTTCGGTAATCCGCCGCAAAGGAGAGCCGCCCCCGATTTGGCGGTAGTTTTCCTGGGATTTTTGAAAGCGCAGGGTCGAAATCAACCAGGCGAGCGGTTTTTGCATCCACGGAAACGGGATGCGAATGATTTCCGGGTCAGCAAACAAGTTGAACAGGAAAGGACGGACATCCTCGATTTGATCTGGCCCGCCCAAGTTTAATAGCAATACTCCCACACGACCCATAGCGGTTACAGCTCTCCCAATATCTCAGTTCTGTTACTTATCTTTATCATATAACTTAATAATATCTTAAGTCGATAGCAAGGTATACATAATTTTGACTGTGGGAACAATTTTTAGAGATTTAAGTTATCGGTATCAGTGACTGTACGATACGATCGCGCGTCTGGCTGCTTTGAGCGTAGGCGGCAATGCTCGTTTGACTCAAGTAGCCTGGGAAAATTTTACCGTCAGCGCGGAAACTAAAGTTTTACACCGTTGCTGCGGTAGCGCTCAAACTAAGCAATTTCTGGTGCAATATTTCCAGGATGTCACAGGACTTGACGCTTCGCCATTATCTCTGCAATAGGCAACGAAAAATGTACCATCAGCCAATTATGTAGAAGCTTTTGCTGAGTCGATGCCTTTGGCGGATTGTCAGTTTGACAGAAGTGTACAGCAGCGTTGCGATGCACGAAATGGAACGGGCGCAATTGCGACAAATATTTCAAGAAGTGTAGCGCGGGATCGAGCCAGGTGGTCTATTCATTTTGGTAGATTTTCACTCGCCTACAAATCCGGTATTTTTGCCCGGATTGGCTGTATTTTTGTGGTTGTTTGAGACTGAAACTGCTTGGAAGTCGAGCGAAACTGACTTGGGGAGTGGGTTGGCCGAAGTGGGATTGCGATCGTACAATTCCGAAGTAACTCAACCACCCAAATTTTATGCTGGCGGCAGCATTCAAGTAATCCAAGTTCAAAAGTCATTAGTCATATAAATTCCGGTTGCACCGGAATGATGTTGACTGTTGACTGTTGACTGTTGACTGCTGACTGTTGACTGTGAATCGAACAACTGAAAATTGCGCCGAGATAGGTAACGACTTGTAAAAATTATTCATTAATTGCCCTCGAATTTATTATTCCGATGCAGCCGGAAACGATATCAAAAGTCATTAGTAGACTTGAATGGCAAAAGTCGCCAACTATCTGGAAAAGCATCTGCGTTTACCTGCGTTTATCTGCGGTTTCCCTATCAATAAAAAAAATTGCAATAAGTCTACTAATGACTCATGACTCATAACTAAACAAACTTTTTCGCTTCTGCCAAAGCCGCCTCAAACTTGAGCAATACATCCTTTTCTGTGTGAATAGCTTTCTCTTGTTCCAGCAGCGGACGGCCAAAGCGAAAAATGCCGTCTTGTTCTACGTGGTCTACATAAGGCAACGTTTCTGGATGTGGCAAAAATTTTCTGCCGATTGTGTACGGCGTGTGGAAAGAAAAACTAAAATCTGGAAACTTGTCGCTCTTGATTTCCAGGTAGTAAAGCGAGTAATAATCTTTGGTTTCGGAGTACACACATTCGCGGCACTTATTTACAAGTTTGCGGTTCTGATAGAAAAAGTCCCACTTGTCCCAATAGTAGCCATCTTTCATCATTTCCTGGTGGTCGTCGCACAGTTCGAGATATAATTTGTCAGAATCCGCCGGACGGTAGAAGTAAAGCATGGCGTAAGGCATTTCAATCAGTAACTTGACTGCTTGATTTTTTCGCTGGTACCATTCCTGCTGGTGAGTTTCGTAGATTTCCTTATATTTATTAATTGCTTTAAAGCTGTTGAGCTGATTTTCTTTTGCCCACCGCGACGCCCACACTGTCCAGTAAGCTAGCTGGAAGGTTGCTGAAATTTCCGCCGAACCTTGTTCTTTCCAGTCGGCAATGATTTTTTCCCACTCGGAACTAAAAGCTACTCGCGATTCTTCGTTTTCTTCAGGTTTTTCTGTATTGATTGGGGGGGGTATTTGGCGATTATTTTTAATCAGCCCTTTGGGTTCTTTGCGCCAATTATTAATATCGGTTGGCGTTAGACTTAAGATGAATCTTCTGTCGTGAACGGGATATTCTAAATGGATTCCTGATTTGCGGAAAGAGCGGTATTCGAGAACAGGGAGTTTGTCTTGTTCAATCCACTGCTGGCGTTCTGCTGGCGAACACTTGAGCATTGCTTCTAATTCAGCAGGATCGACGGCTAATTCACTTTTGAATGTCTCCCAAAATCTTTCTTGTTCGGCTGGATTTGCTTCCAGCAGGGATACAATTTGGTTGACGAGGTGATCGGTTTTGTCTTGGCAATTGTCGGGAAGTCCTAAGAAGTCGAGGAGTTTGGTCTTGAGTATGCGTCTGGCTGAGATTAGCTCGGCTAACATGAGAAGCTCCAGTAGAGTCATGACTTGCGCCCTTGAATTGGCAAGATTTGCACAAGTCTTATATATCTTAATAGATTCTCCTGGGTTGTCGGCAATTGAACTGTCTGCACCCGCGAAGCTATCCCCAACGCGCGTGCGTTCGGTGAAGGGTAGGGAATCGCCCAACCTCCGCCTCTGTCTAAGCGAAAATACTCAAAACAAGGGCAAAAGACCGATCGACCTTTTGCCCTTTTTGGCTAAAATCGATAATTGCGATCGCGCACCCACAAACTCACAGGCACAGCATGGCCTGTTTTGTCAACCTTTACTTCTACCAAAAAAGATTGTCGCTGGTTCCTTTGAGCTTCGCTAATCTCCTGATTGACTTTTTCCCTTTCATCCTCTGGCATATAATAAGTTTCTAAGCCGTATTCCATCTGCCAACCGTTATATTTGCCCTTAATTGCGATTTGATTGGCGGGCAAATTTGTGGGATTTTCTAGACTGACGCGGAGGGGTTTCCAAGCTTGGGGGCGGTCGGGATTAGTCGCAGTTTTTGGCGCTTCTAATATTACATAAAAACTGGTTTGCGGCTTGACATTCTGTGTATTTTGTGGACAAGCAACCCCGGGTGGACAAGGTGTTTGGTCGGCAGGTAAATCTTTCCAGCCGGGGAGTTTTTGCAGATTTGTGCGATCGGAAATATCATAGCTCAAAACTTGGTAATATCCGCGCAAAAAGTCGTAAGGATCTACTGGTGCTGTTTGCAGGACAACTGTTTTGCCAGTCATAAAAGTGTAAACTGCGGGAGCGGGTACGGCGGCAATTAGTCCGATTTGCAGCAGCAAAGGAACCCACAGCCGCCACGCGGGAAGGCGTTTTGCTTCCGGGGGAAGCTGAAACACATTTGTTGTATCTGGATTTTCAACTAATAAGTCAATGTTGTTTGTGTTCATATTAGGTATGGGCTATATTGTTTAGGGTTGTTTCGGAATGATTAAACCGCAGAGACCGCAGAGGGCGCTGAGTTAGAGAAGAGAGAGATGAATAATTTCTATTCATCGGGGATTGTTGCGAAGTGGCGCTCGAACCACAAACCAGCAGCAATTACGCCAAGTCCGCACAAAACAAAGACAAAAGATTTGAGCAACAATCCTGTGTTATATTCAAATACTCGGCTGATAATTTGCAGGGTGATTAATACCATGCCTCCCCAAAAACTCTTGCGGTTTCCTAATGCTAAACCTTCTCGAATTAAGCCGACAGCGAGCAGAAACGATAAAACATTAAACAGGAAAGTCGCTAATTGCGGAATGGGAGTAAAACTGAGGTGAAAAAGCGGTATAAAGGCGCTGGCGAGGATGAAAATGCCGATCGCACTTGTAGTCAAATCCACTGCTTTTTGTTTTGGTCGCCGCAGTTCCAAACGTCCCAAGCGCAGCCACTCAAACACCGTGAAACCGCCCAAAACAGCCACATTTGCCAGCAAAACCCAATCGGGTTCCGTTTGGCCAGGATTCGGCGAATCTTGCCACAACCAGTGGAAAGAAAGAAAATAAAATAAACTGGCGAGAAACAGCAGTGCTAAACTGCGGGCGGTAGGTTGAAACAGCTTGCTGCGTACCTTCGGCCAGATTGCATCGTCGTATCCCCACAGCAAAGCGGGCGGTAGGGCGCAAAAAATTGCTGTACCCCAGGTTAGATTTAACCCTTGGACAATAGAAACTTGTAGGGAAAAAATTATCGCGATCGCACTTATGGCAAAAATAGCACGCGATCGACACCAATAAGCCAGCGGCACAAACATTATACTGGCTGCGATCGGCATTTGCCGCACCAAAACTTCCAGCCAAGAAAACTCGACTTTGGAAGACCAATCTAACACGGCCAGCCAATAGCCTAAACCGACTAAAAGTGCGGACAAAACGCCCAAGGAAGTCAACCGCAAACTGTAAGCCATTGCGAGCACGCCGATTCCCCAAGTGAGGTAAAGTCCGTAGGAAGAACCGCCAATGTGAAACATTTGTGCCATCAAAGCCATATTTGCTCCTAAAATCAGAGCTCCTAACAGCAACAATCCTTCACCTAGGAGTTTGTTTCGCCCTATTGTTAGGGGCATATTGAGATTGGAGTTTTGGCTTCGGGATGGGGGAATGCGCCACAGATAGAAACCTGCTGCATTGACTGCTACGAAAAGACTTAGCAGCAGCGCTACTCTCACTTCTCGCGACCAAACTTGCCAGTTTGCGGCTACAAAGGTGATGACTCCTATACCGAGGAGAATGCCGCCGAGACTCATGAGAATGGTGAGGAATCGGTTGCGGGAGGCGGTTTCGAGTGTGTTGAATTGGTAGCGTTCCGAAAGTTGTTGGTAGAATGAAGTGTCGATGAGTCCTTCTGCTTCCCAGAGTTTGGCTTGTTCGCGCAACTCGCGTCGAAATTTATCTGAAATCATTTTTAATATTCCAGAGGATTTGAACTGTGATAGTTATTAATATGTCACTTGTGGGTTGATTGTCGATGGAGGCTGGGACACCTGTCTAACTTGCACAGCAGATTTGATTGAGATCCTTCGGCGGTTGAAACCGTTTCTATATAAACAAACTCCCAGCAGCAAGGGACGAATAAATTAAGGAAGGTAATTTTATGGTACAAGCTCAATCTAAAAAATTAACTTTTGACGAGTACCTTAATTACTCCAATGATACGGATCAACGCTATGAGTTAATTGATGGGGAGTTAATCGCTTTGCCGCCAGAATCTGAACCTAATAATTTCATTGCTAACTATCTATTTTTCTATCTGGCTAGCAGCGGGCTAGTGCCACTTAGACTGATTAAAACGCATAATTGCGAGGTTCAAGTTGCCGTTTTGCGATCGGGAGATGCCGCCAACCGCTACCCCGATTTGATAATTCTGGAACCTGAACACATTCCGCTGACAGCAAACAGGCTAACTATCACTTTCGATATGCTGCCCCCTCGGTTTGTTGTGGAGGTAGTCAGTCCGGGTAGACTGGGCAGGGATCGGGATTATGATCGCAAACGAGCTCAGTACGCAGCGCGGGGCATTGCAGAGTATTGGGTTATCGATCCAATTGAACAAGTTGTGACGGTTTTGCGGCTTGAGAATGGGCAATATGTTGAGGTTGGGGTATTTCGGGATGGAGAGGCGATCGTATCTCCGATGTTTCCACAGCTAAGTTTGACGGTTCAACAGATTTTGAGTGGAGAGGTTTAAGGGCGGATCGATAGCTAATTGGTTAGCATTCATCTAACCACCTACCGATTAGTGAAAATCTCCACCCTCAACCTGATTGAGGCCATGTTTCAATCCCTGATAGGGATTTAGGTTGATTGCAATCTGTAAGTTTCGCTAACAGTCACACCATTTTTAGATAGTGACGTGAGAATATCATCAACCTTACTTTGCTAAATAAATCTAGGCGGGGAAACTCACATTTCCCCGCCTAAGTCCTATTCAATCTAGCATCAATATAAAATATTTTTACAAATTTATTTTCTATAACTCTGTTTATCATTTCTACACCACTTTTTTCAACAAATTTATAATATGATTCTTCTATCTCGTATTGTGACTTACCTCCATCAACAATTATAAGAAGTAAAATAGTGAATGATGTGTTTGACCTAAAATTATCAGGGTAAAAATACGTGTTTTTTAGTATTTGATAAAACTTTTGACATATTCCCCGTGTAGAAGTAAATTTTAATATAATACTATAATAACCTATTTTTATAGCTTTATCATCATGTGAGTATTTCACACTACTACTAATATCTTGTAGATTATATTCCAGTATTTGTAACAGTATATCCACCCCTATTTTTTCTTTTTTAGCAACACCTTTTTCATCATAGAATTCTTTATACAATTCCTTTGTTACGAGTTGAGAAAAGTATACACCTATTGTTTCTAAAAATTTTTTATTGTAAGGATAATTTATAAGAATTTCATCTTTAATATTTAAAGGGTATTCTGGATGGTTAGAATAAAATCTAGCAACCTCATGCCAATTAAATAAGTTTTCAGGATCTTTTGTAAAGTCATAAGGAATAACAAGTTTTGATTTATATTCTTTAATCATATTTGTCATCATTTTTGGTGATTCCAAAAGAACCTGTTTTAAAGAACACTTACTAGAATGAGTAAGAAATAGTTTTCTCATTCTTAGATTTAAATAAAATCTAATTTCGTCATTTATATAATTTTCTTTTAATCCATTTTCAGGAGTTGGAAGTAACCTCAATATATCTTCAGGTACTAAAAGAATTAATTTATTTGAGTAATAAGGTAAATCAAAACAATCAACATTGTTAATAATTCTTGAGAGTGATTTTGGTAGGTTTAATTGTTCGGCAATTCTACGTGTAAATTTAACCAGTTGTGGTAATAATATATAAATTATCATATCACTAATTCTATCAGCACCTATATTATCTACAAAAATGTCGGCAAGCTGAAAAATAGCAGGATCTACTATTCCTACTTTTACAAAATCTTTAATGTTTGTTAACAAATCATTTGCTATACCATCACCAATTCCTTTACCCTCATTATTTTTATTTGAATATCCTAACCCTGCAAGCGGAAGCTCAGGAAATTTTAATTTTTCTTTAATCTTATTTTGTTTTATAAGAAACTCTTGTCTGTAATGATTTTCCAACTCTGATTTTTTCTCAAGCTCTATAAGAATTAACATATCATTGATTATATCAGCCAAAAAATTATTAAATTCTACATCTGAATTTACAAACTCAGGAATTGAAGATTTTCCTAAAAGCCTTGGATCTATATACAATTTAGAATCTAAATTAATAAAACCATTAAAAACATTCAGTTTTTTTAATACTGTCGGTTCTACGTTAAACACATCACTAATTCTTTTAGGCATTTTTTTATTAAACAGCCTTTACTTATTCAGAAAGTCACACCACTATAATAATTTATCTCTAGTACACGTCAACCATTTAGATGTGAAACGAAGAAAGAAAACCTGCTACAAGTTACCTGTAGCGGATTTTCTATCAATTCCGATGGCTCCAAGTGCTAGACCGTGGAAGTCTCTCGAACCGTCCCAGCCGTGCCAGCCTCTCCCATCGCTTCAGCCGTGCCTGTCGTGCGATTCTGCCAGCCTTCAGCCGTGCCTGTCGTGCGATTCTGCCAGCCTTCAGCCGTGCCAGCCATCCAATCACCCCAAAACCCCACACACCGCCCTAAATGGTGCATTTTGAAGCCGTGCCAGTGCCAGCCGTCCGATCGCCTCTCACCTGGTCACAGTCGATCGCCTCGGAGTCATCCGATCGCCCTGTTGAATCTGGCAATTTGAAGGGGTAACCACAGACTAAAAAAATTACCCCCTCAAAAAAACACCTACCCACAGGCGCAAATTTTATCCATCAACCCGATTCAAATTCCAGTCGTAAGGCAAAAAAACGATCGCCCATCCATCACCCACAGCCGCCTCCGACCCCAAATAACCGCCCACATACTCAGCCACCGAACCCGCCGCCTTTACAAAATCCTCGCCGTACCACTTAAAAATCTTGCTCAAATAAAGCGTCTTTTTCTGGGCATCATATCGCACCTTATCAGGATTGTGAATAAAACGGCTGGCATCCGCTTCTAGTTGAGTCCGCACCGACTTCGGGAAATAAGCCCCCCGGCGCAGCAGCGGGCACCCGACTGAAGCGCAAACTAATGCAAAATGGATGCGCGGTTCCGCAAATTCCGGCCGCAATATTGCGTGTTCGATTTGATTGAGACTGTACTTTTTGCCGCCAATAATCACATTTGAACGGGTGAAAAAATCCAAAAAACTCAGCCAGTTGGGAATTCCCAAAACTTTGGGACGGATGGACGCGATCGGATATACTTCGAGAACTTGAGAAATTGCGATCGCATTATACGCATTCAGCCACAACGCCAGCCGCGCATCCGCATCAGTACATTCGGCCAAATCCAAATCCGCCAAACTTTCCAGCCACGCCCTCAAAACATCCGCCCCTTCAGCTTTCCAGCCCCGATAATTGACGCGGCCGAAATCGTCAACGTAGCGTTGCAGCAACTCGTCCCAAATCCTAAAGTCGATCGTAGCGCTCATTTATTACTATCCCTAATTTGACACTCCCCAACCTAAAGGATGGGAATTCTTAATTCAGCGACTAACCTTTAAGTGTTGCGTCCTTACGGCAATACTCAAACCTTTTAACCGTAGAAATCCTACCAATTAACGAGCCTGATTCGCAGCCACCCCAGAGGGTCTATCTCCAAAAGCGTACTAGGATATTGACCTAGAGTTTGGGTATGCCCTACCCTACCTACCAAAAGTAAATTGTTTGTTTTTCTGGTTGTGAGACTGTATTAAGCCTCTAGCTGTTTTAAGAGTTTTCGCCGCTCTTTGTCCCCCGATTAACGCCTAAAAGTGTGTCTGAGTCCCTGTTTCACGATGGCGAAGGAGTTTAACCTTGACTATTCTAGTATACCACAGACACTAGGAATTCCCTGATTTTTAGGAAGGGATTTAAGAAATTAAAGCCGTCCTAAAAGGAGGGGGTTTTAAACCCATTTCTTTGATAAGGCGGGCATTGCTTTAGCTTCTGCTTCTATAGCCATACTAAATCATTTGTGAATTTCTTACTCCCTCCCCTTGCTAAGGGGAGGGTTGGGGTGGGGTAAAAAATTTACGGCTCATTTAGTATTTCTATATTTAATACTACCGTCAACCGAAATAACACCTGCAACGGTAGTATTTTTTAGATTAACCCCGTTAAACGGGCTCTGGTTAAATTAACTTCAGTCAAATTAGCGCCTTGTAAATTAGCTTGCCACAAAGAAGCGCCGCTCAAATTGGCCCCCGATAAATTAGCTTCTCTAAAATTTGCTTCTCTCAAATCTGCCCCTTGCAAATGGGCATTTGCTAAACTCGCCTGCCGCAGGGAATGCCGATAAAATCGCCGCCCGGACACTGGTTAGTTTACCACAACTAATTGACTTGCTGGGGGTTAGGTGGAATCACCGGTGTAGCCAACCCGAAAATCATTCCCCATGAAACTGCTCGCAAAGTTACAGATTTCCTGCTCTTTACATTCTACAATCTTAAAAGATTCTTAATTTCAATTTCAACGGGGATCGGTTTTTTCCGGCACAACACCCCTCCCACTTTGAGCTGCAATTTTTTAATTTCCCCTTACCTCCCTAACACACTATGAGCGATCGAACCGACTTTTTCGATAAACTGTTAGCGGCTGTTGAAACCAATCAAAGTTTGCTGTATTTAGCCCTCGATCCAGACCCGGAAACCTTGCCCGCGCTGGTTTCTATGACTGGGGAGGAAACTCAAAGTTTTGTAACTGATTTGTTGGCAAAGCTAAAAAGTGCGATCGACCAAACAGCCGATTTAATCTGTGCTTGCAAAATCACCCTCGGTTTTTACCAATCTCTCGGTATTCCCGGTTGGGCATTGCTGCAAGAAATTTTAACAATTATTCCCCCTCACCTGCCAGTAATTTTAGATGCCAAACACTGCGATTTAAATACCAGCACAGTCTTTGCCAAAATTGTATTTCAAGACTGGCAAGTTGACGCTATTACTTTAAGTCCCTATGCCGGATTCGACCAAGTAGCGCCTTTTTTGTTATACGCCGGAAAAACTGTTTTTGTGCTCTGTGCTACCGCCAACCCGTCAGCGGCGGATTTGCAAGAATACCCGACGCCAAACAACCCTTTTTATTTGCAATTAGTCCGACTCTCTCAAACTTGGGGAACTCCCGAAAAAGTCGGTTTAGAAGTAGGAGTAATGCCGGATATGTTAGCTCGCATCCGCAAAGAGGCTCCTGAACGCCTAATTTTAGTCGAAGGAGACATCGCCGAAGAAAATGGCATCGCAGAAGGAAACGACCTCGCACAACTGCTGGCGGCCGGTTTAAGCAAGAATGGTGAAGGTTTATTGCTGCCAGTCCCCCCGAGTTTATTAGCGGAGAAAGAGCCGCGCCGAGAAATTGAGAAATTGCGGGATAATATTAATCAACAGAGGCTGCGGGCGATCGAAGGTAGCCCCACTTGCGAATTGTGGCTGCCGGATGTTTGCTTTTTGCAACCGGAACCTCACCGCGATTTAATCTTGCAACTTTATGACATCGGCTGCGTAGTTTTTGGCGACCACGTACAAGCATCGGGCGCTGTATTTCCATATTACATCGACTTGCGGAAAATTATCTCAATTCCGCAGATTTTCCATCAAATTGTCAGCGCTTATGCAGACATTCTTAAAAACTTAAAATTCGATCGCATTGCGGGAATTCCCTACGGTTCTTTACCCACAGCAACCGGTTTAGCCTTGCGGATGGAACGCCCGATGATTTTCCCGCGCAAGGAGGTGAAAACTTACGGTGCCGGCAAATTAATTGAGGGGCATTTTCAGGCAGGAGAAACGATTGTCGTAGTCGATGATATTTTGATTAGTGGCAAAAGCGTGATGGAAGGGGCGGGTAAGTTAAAATCGGCTGGGTTGAATGTGGAAGATATCGTGGTATTGATCGACCACGAACAGGGAGTTAAAGATAAATTGCAGGCTAATGGTTATCGCGCACATTCTGTGTTAGCGCTTTCGGAAATTGCTGAGATTTTGTATCAAGCAAATCGAATTGATACCGAGCAATTCAATCTTTTGAAACCGGAACATTAAACCCCAATTCCTGTAGGGGCGGGTTTTACCAACCATCTACGCCAAAAATTAATAATCTCATAAACCCGCCCCCACCAAGCTGTAAACCTTAATGTACATTTGGCTTGTTTTAGTGGAGGCAGAGCCTCCTCAAATGCGTTACCAGGCAGAGCCTGGGAACGAGTAAGAATTAATTGTCTCGTTTTCTAGTTACCAGGCTCTGCCTGGTAATTAATACCCGGAGGCTCTGCCTCCTTTATTTATGTCTCATTTGGCTTGTTTTAATGGAGGCAGAGCCTCCTCAAATGCGTTACCAGGCAGAGCCTGGGAACGAGTAAAGGTAAATAGATCAACCTTGCAAAACTTCAATTAAAGCATCGCCCATTGCCCGACAGCCGACGAGTTTCATGCCTTCCGACATGATATCACCAGTGCGATAACCTCGATCCAAAACTTGGACAACTGCTTGCTCGATTTTATTAGCAGCTTCCGGTTGATTTAAAGCGTAACGTAACATCATTGCCGCGCTTAAAACTTGGGCAATGGGATTTGCTTTATCTTGTCCGGCGATGTCTGGTGCGGAACCGTGCACGGGTTCAAAAACTCCCGGCCCGCTTGCTCCCAAACTAGCAGAAGGAAGCATCCCAATACTACCAGTTAGCATTGCCGCCGCATCGGAAAGAATGTCGCCGAATAAATTGCCGGTGACAATTGTATCGAACTGTTTCGGCCAGCGAATTAACTGCATTGCTGCGTTGTCAACATAGAGGTGAGAAAGTTCGACATCAGGGTATTCTGAAGAAAGGGCAATAATACGATCGCGCCAGAGTTGCGAAACGTCCAAAACATTCGCTTTATCAACGGAACACAGCCTTTTCCCGCGCTTCCTGGCCGTCTCAAAAGCGACTCGCCCGATTCTGTCAATTTCCGACTCGGTGTAAGCCATCGTATTAACACCGCGTTTTTCGCCTGTTTCCGTCTCAAAAATACCTTTCGGTTTGCCGAAGTAAATTCCGCCTGTGAGTTCGCGGATGACCATAATATCCACGCCTTCGACAACTTCCCGTTTCAAACTAGAAGCATCAACCAATTGCGGTAAAATAGTCGCCGGACGCAAATTTGCAAACAATCCCAATCCGGCGCGCAGTCCTAATAATCCCGTTTCCGGGCGCTGTTCGCGGGGCAAATTATCCCACTTGTAACCACCAATTGCTGCTAACAATACTGCATCGCAGTTGCGGCATTTTTCCAGTGTTTCTTCGGGTAGCGGATTGCCTGTTGCGTCAATAGCAGCGCCGCCCATTAAAGCTTCTTGAAATTCAAAGCCGATGTCCAATTGTTGACCGACAAGTTTCAGGACATCTACCGCCACAGCGATAATTTCAGGGCCGATGCCGTCTCCTGGTAAAAGAGTGATGCGGTAGTTTTGAGTCATATCTAGTAAGTTGAGAAATTTTTGCGAGCTTATCATTGTATCAGGACAAGTCAGCTAAAAATTCATTCTCGATCTCTTAGTCCGCATAGGCAGACTTCGTTTGACTCTCGACAGCGGTTTCAACAGCCGATTGATCGAGACGATAAGTTAATCTATAACTAACAATAGTTCGATCGCACGCACGTACAAAAACATCGGCAAGGAGTCGCGGAGTGGCAGAGGGCGAAGGCATACCAACATCAGCACAGATTGATTCTCGGGACTATTCTTGGGCCTTTTGGCCAGTCGTCCCCCTCTATCCCTACAGCAAGCGGCGCACCATCCGCAAGGAAATAGTTAAGGACACAATCTGGACTTTTGACCAACTACAAGGCATTTTCTACGTAGTTGTCCCGATTCGGATGACTGTAATTAAACTAGAACCCGAAGGCCTTCTCGTCTACGCCCCCGTTGCACCGACTCCTGAGTGCATCCGCTTGGTAAAAGAGTTAGTAGCAGAGCATGGCGAGGTTAAGTACATCCTGCTGACAACGGTTTCGGGGATCGAGCACAAAGTTTTTGTCGGCCCCTTTGCGAGGAGTTTTCCCGAAGCGCAGGTGTTGGTCGCGCCCCAGCAGTGGAGTTTCCCCGTGAATTTGCCGCTGAGTTGGCTGGGTTTGCCGGCGAAACGCACCTCTGTACTGCCCTTTGACAGCAGCAACACGCCGTTAGCCGATCAATTTGACTGGGCAATTCTCGGCCCCCTCGACCTCGGTTTGGGCAGATTTGCGGAAGTTGCGTTATTTCACAGGCGATCGCGCACGCTGATGCTAACAGATTCCATAGTTTCGATTCCCGAAAATCCGCCCGCGATCGTCCAACTCGACTCGTACCCGCTGCTATTTCACGCCAAAGACAGCGCCTTGGACACGGTGGCAGACACCCACGAAAATCGGCGCAAAGGGTGGCAGAGAATCGCCTTATTTGCCATGTATTTTACGCCTAGCGTGCTGGAAGTGCCGCGGTGGTCGGAGGTATTTGCCAGCGCGCGCCAAGCGCCAGAACGCTCTAGAAAAGCTTATTTCGGGTTGTATCCGTTCAAGTGGAAAACACATTGGGAGCGATCGTTTGAGGCTTTGCGGGGAGGAGGGCGGTTGTTTGTGGCGCCGATTTTGCAGACATTGATTCTCAACCGCGCGCCGAGGGAAACTCTCGATTGGGTGGATACAGTGGCGAGTTGGGACTTTGAAAAAATTGTACCTTGTCACTTCGATAGTGCGATCGACTCCCGGCCCCGTGAATTTCGGCAAGCATTCTCGTTTCTGGAAAAACACTCGCCTGTTAATTCCTTACCCGAAGACGATTTTAAATTGCTCAGGCAGATTGATGCGGGTTTGAATAAAATTGGTGTTGTGCCACCGGCTAAAGACAAGGTTTAATCTTACATCTTGCACCATTGTTAAGAACAGGCAAGATGCCTGTTCCACAATACAATTTAGTTTTGTGGAACGGGCATCTTGCCCGTTGCTAAACAGGTAATTAAGAAGGGTGCAACATCTCAGTTTAATCTTACATCTTGCACCCTTGTTAAGAACAGGCAAGATGCCTGTTCCACAATACAATTTAGTTTTGTGGAACGGGCATCTTGCCCGTTCCTAAACTGCTAATTTAGAATAGTGCAAGATCTCAGTTTAATCTTACATCTTGCACCATTTTCAAGAACAGGCAAGATGCCTGTTCCACAAAGAATGAATTTCTTTCTTGTGGAACGGGCATCTTGCCCGTTGCTAAACAGGTAATTGAGAATAGTGCAACATCTCAGTTTAATCTTACATCTTGCACCATTTTCAAGAACAGGCAAGATGCCTGTTCCACAAAGAATGAATTTCTTT
>NZ_JAUBRM010000015.1:33775-39958 GCF_036701905.1 Microcoleus sp. MON2_D5 | reverse complement strand
CTTGTGGAACGGGCATCTTGCCCGTTGCTAAACAGGTAATTGAGAATAGTGCAACATCTCAGTTGACTCAGATATCTGTAGGGACACGGAAAAGCCGTTTCCTTACCCGTCGCACTTAAACTCATCAAACTTCACCACTTCCGACTCCGGTTTCCGCGTATCAAAATAGTAGCTACTCACAACACCACTACCCGTATCAAAAATAGTAAAAGCCGTAATATCGTTGCTATCAATATACGGCAGCGGCCGCCCGTCTTCTCCCAACAAAGGCGCAACAGTCGGCACCACAGGTTCCAATCCGTTCGGGTCTCCAATAGCGGTGTAATCTTCCCGATATCCCGGCGGCACAAATCGGCGCTTTTCCCCCGCAAAAGCACCGTAACTGTTACCAACATTAGAAGTCTCCAAAAAGTGCATTCCGCTGGAACTGACAAATCGATTCCACAAGTGCGAATGTCCGTAAAATACCAACTGCACGCCCGCTGTTTCTAGTAGCGGCACTACATCTCGAATCAGAGAATCTTGCTGTTTCGGATACTCGTAACGCACCATTTTAATCTCGCCATTCTCAGCGCGATCGACTATTTGCACTGGGTCAGTATAAGCAGGTACAATATTGTCGCCCAGAGAATGCGGCGGGTGGTGAAACATCACAATTTTATATTTTGCCTGCTGGAATTCCGCACTTTTTAACTCTTGTTGCAGCCAATTATATTGAGCGCTGCCCTTGACAATAGGCTCAAAAATATGCTGTCCGTATCCCCACTTTTCGGGATTACTAAAATCTTCGTCCCGTTCGCGATACCTGCCTCTCGCACCCGGATCTAAATTCGGAGTCCGCCAAATATTCGTAACATACAAAGTAACTAACCGCACGTCCCCAAAAGTCACAGCATAATAATTTTTGTCACCAGGTAAATTGAAAATTTCGTCATAGGTATCGCTATTAAAACTATTGTTTTTCAGCCAGATTTGCCGCACTGAAGAGTCATTATTGGGATTCACAGATGCAGCACGTTGAGCGTATATTTTCTCGGCAGCGGCGCGGGGGAAAGGATCATTAAATTGGTCACTGAGTGTGCTGTTGGTTGCAAAGCGACCCATGATTTCGTGATTGCCAATGGCGGGGAATAAAGGCGCGTGTTGGATCAGTTCGCCGCCGCTGTAAACGGTTTTGATGCCGTTTTTGTCGAGTTCGGAAAATGCGCGACCTTGCAGAGAGGGAAAAAAGGCGCGGCCTCGGTAGTCGTCAAACCATTCAGAAGCGCGATCGGGTATATTAATTAAATCCCCTGCCATAAAAACCGCGTCAACTCTCCCAATTGTTTCGGCTACTTTCTGGAGATTTGCTGCTGTCATAGGCATCAATTGATGGTCGGAAGTGAGGAGGATTTTGAGCGCAATTCCTGCTGCTGGTGTCGGAGAAAGAGTGAAAACTTTGCTGCTGACAGATGCGCCGTCTTCTCTTTCGCTAGTTACTAGATAAGGAATGCGAACACCCGACCTTAAATTGGGCACTTCTGCTTCGTGGCGCCAGATGTCGCGGACAATTGGATTAGTTTCAATTATGCTTTGTTTGATTTCATCGGAAATGTGAGAGTCTTTGTCTTCGCGAGTGCGGCTCAGCTTGGTAGTATTTGCCGTCACAGTTTGATTCAAATTTTCGCCGTAAGCAACAGTGTTGCGAGTACCGGCAAACTCGGTAAACCAGACAACTCGCACCGAGTTTACTGTTGGGAGTTGCAAAAACGGATCGGTTAAAAGCTGAGGTTGATTAAGGTAAGATTGCATCATGAAACCTAGCAGTAGGACAATCAAAATCAAAACAGCAAAAAACCAGGGATTGCGGGGCAAATCTCTAGAATTTTTTAATTGATCGGGCAATGGTGTCAACATTAGTCATTAGTTATTAGTCATTAGTCTGAAGAAAAAATAGCCATCGATTTTAGATTCTCGACTAGAAATTTTAAACTACCCAAGTTATCAAAAAGTTAAGAAATTAGTAAAATATCTCACATCTAACAAACTTCAACCATTTTTTCACCTCTTCTTATCTCTCAATTCTCTTTCTCTGCGCCCTCTGCGCCCTCTGCGGTTCATTAAAAAAAATCTTTGTCAAAAATGCTTGAGACTTGCGATATAACATTCTTAACACCCTTCCTTCAATCTAAAATCTAAAATCTAAAATCTAAAATCCCATGACTCGCCACCTTCTCAAGGCTAACTGCAACACCGTACACTTGGGCGGTTTCTCTCCGAATATCGAACCTGCTTTAAGGGTGGATTCGGGCGATCGCATCGACATCGAAACCTATTCAGGATATTATGTTGCTGACAAAGCCCCGCCGGAATTTCTGACGCCGGAATTTTTAGATATTTGTCAGAATTTGCCTCCCCACCGCAAAGTTGGCCCCGGGCCCCACTTGTTGACAGGTCCGATTTATGTTAACAATGCCGAACCGGGAGACGTTTTAGAAATTCACATTGAGGATGTTTACCCGAGTTTACCAGTCGGATTTAATGCAATTCGCGCCGGGTGGGGAGCTTTACCGGAGTATTTCTCCGAACCTAAATTGCGGTTTATTCGGCTAGATTTAGAGCAAAAAATTGCTGAATTTCCCGCAGGTAGCGGCATTCGGATTCCCCTGCATCCTTTTTTTTGCATTATCGGCGTTGCCAATGCAGAAATCAACCGTTCTTCTATTCCTCCAGAGCGCTACGGCGGCAATATGGACAATCAGGAACTCCAAGCAGGAACGCGGTTATTTTTACCTGTTTTTCTGCGTGGCGGTTTACTGTCCATCGGCGACGGACATTCGGCACAAGGAGATGGTGAAGTTGACGGTACTGCCATTGAAACTTCGATGAAGGGAACTCTTCAAATCATCTTACGCAAGGATTTTATTCTGATATTTCCGTTTGCAGAAACGCCCACTCATATTGTGATTATGGGATTCGGTAGAACATTAGATGAAGCGTTTGAGATGGCGGTAAAACAGACGATTTATTGGCTCCAAACTTTTGCGGGTTTCAAAGAAGAAGATGCTTATGTTTTGTGTTCCATTGCCGTAAATTTTCGGATTACGCAGGCTGTCAACAATCCTCAGAAAGGAGTTCACGGAATGATGCCAAAGTGTATTTTGCCGGAGATAAAAATTCTTGGCCACCGAGTTTGATGTAGTATGATAACACGCGATCGACAAAAAACTTAAGATCGCGATCGCACAAACTACACAAATTTGTCACTGCTGTGGTCGATCGGGATCGCGATTCTGTTGACAATTAAGCTTAAAATGGGATAATAAGTTACCAGTTCTACCTAAATCGAACTCAACATGAAAAACCAGACTGACGATGTTGCCAAAAAAGATTTAGTCGATCGAGCTTTTGGGAGTGCAGAAATACCAGATCCGACAGCGTGGGTGCACGAACATTATTTTCTGGCTAATTTCGCTCATACTCTGGCCCACATCCAAGAACATATGTCTGAAGACAGTTGCGAAATCGGCGAGAATGGTGATTCGGGCGAGGAAATATTATCGATCGATGCCAAAATTAGAGATATGTTGAGAGCTACTTTTAGCGACGACGGCTGGCAGTATGTCGAAAGTTTATTGTGAGTTTGGTACAAGGCCTAAGTATTTGTACCTTCATAAGTTGAGCTCGTAAATGATACCAGTTTCACAAAAGAATGCAACTGTAGACGGGTGATCTAAACCCTTAGATCATTCGTTATCCCCAATTTTTTAATCTCAAATATTAAATCTCAAATAATCTCACTTCTCCCCCAAGACAGACTCGCAAATCAGAGTGGCTGCGTGCATTTCCACTACAATTTGATGTAAATTTGACGTATTGTGATGTAGGATACTTTAGATGGGGGGGGAATTACTGTCGCTAGGAATGTCGATCGATCGCAAAAACGCCGCACTTTCTTCGGGCAAAGCAGTATTGATAAACATCCCGCTGCCCAACTCAAACCCAGCTTGCTTGGTGACTCTGGGAATAATTGCAATATACCAGTGAAAGTATTTTGTTGCCCGTTGGGCGATCGGCACCGATCGAATATTATAGTTGTAATCGGGATTGTTCAATCCGTAATAAAACTTAGCCAGTACAGTTTTCAAAGTATCAGCAAGATCCGTAATTTCCGCATCAGTAATTTCATCAAACGAAGAGGAATGGCGGCGCGGAAAAATCCAAGTGTGAAACGGTGAAAGTGCAGCGTAAGGGATAAAAGCCACAAAATGTTCACTCTCACAAATCACTCTTTCCTTCGCCGCTAATTCATCTTCCAAAGTGCGGCAAAACAGACATTCTCCCGTGTCATCAAAATATCTAATAGCTTCGTCGATGCGACTGCGAAATTGGCTGGGTACTACGGGTGTCGCTGCTATCTGCGAGTGGGGGTGTTCGAGAGAAGTTCCGGCAGTTTCCCCGTGATTTTTGAAGATAATAATTGTTTCAATGTGGGGATTTTTTCTAATTTCTACATAGCGCTGGCGGTATACTAAAAGTATGTTTGCAACTTCTTCCACACTCAACAAAGCTGTCGTCAAATCGTGTCGCGGGTGTTCGACAATTACTTCGTGAACGCCGATTCCCGCCATCGTGCGGTGAATTCCCGATGAGATCCTCATCCATTCTGCTGTGGGGGAGAGGGCGGGATATTTGTTATAAATTGCCCTGACTTTCCAGTCAGCGCGATCGCCCAAACGGCAAGTTTCTAAGGTTGCGTCTTCTTCATTTCCCACGCAAAACGGGCAATCGGCACGGTGCGGTGGCACTACTGCTGCCCACTTTTTTTTGTTGGCGAATTGATCCGGTCTTGTCGCCCGTTCGGTGGCGATGATTACCCAATCTCTGGTAATTAGATTTTGTCTAAGTTCAGACATTTTCTTACCTTCAGTTTCCGGGTCAATTTGTCTCTTATTTTAGATACATGATTTGTGATTTGTCATCGCTTTTTTGTAAAATCTTAATAAATCTTGACTTTTAAATTTCCGGCTTGTAGTCTGCTAGATACCCGAATTATTCAATAATTCTGGTGTCTAAAGTGGGTAAAGCTAATAGCAGTTTGAACAAGTGAAAAAGAATCGTAAAATCGTTGCTAAATTCAAATCATCCGCGTGGATCAGCGGTTAAATTTTCTCACCAAGCCATTCCCTCCCCCTCGCCAACAACTCGTCCAAACTTTCGATCTGCCAAAAGCGCACCTTTCCATCCTGCGAACCAGTTATCAAAAACTTCCCGTCCCGACTAAAACAAATACTATAAATCGGACTTGTTAACTCCCCAAAATCTGCCTCACCTTTGAGCAAATTGCCCTTATAGCCGCTAAAGTTTGCAAGTAAACTCCCCTGCAAGTCCCACAATTTGGCGGTGCCGTCATATGAGGCAGTGGCGATCGCATCCTCTGTGGGGCTAAAACAGACACTTGTTAGCCAGTCATTATGTCCGGTGAATGTTACCAAGCAGTTGCCTTGCAAGTCCCACAATTTGGCTGTGCCGTCAATTGAGGCAGTAGCGATCCTATCTCCTGTGGGGCTAAAACTGACACTTGTTACCCCGTCATTATGTCCGGTGAATGTTACCAAGCAGTTGCCTTGCAAGTCCCACAATTTCGCAGTGTTGTCAGATGAGGCAGTAGCGATCCTATCTCCTGTGGGGCTAAAACTGACACTTGTTACCCAGTCATTATGTCCGGTGAATGTTACCAAGCAGTTGCCTTGCAAGTCCCACAATTTGGCAGTTTTGTCATATGAGGCAGTAGCGATCACCTCTCCATTCGGACTAAAACAGACACTCCATACCGCATAATTATGTCCGGTGAATGTTACCAAGCAGTTGCCCTGCAAGTCCCACAATTTGGCCGTGCCATTATTTGAGGCAGTAGCGATCGCATCTCCTGTGGGGCTAAAACAGACACTTGTTACCCGGTCATTATGTCCGGTGAATGTTACCTTGCAGTTGCCCTGCAAGTCCCACAATTTCACAGTGTTGTCAGATGAGGCAGTAGCGATCCTATCTCCTGTGGGGCTAAAACTGACACTTGTTACCGAGTTATTATGTCCGGTGAATGTTACCAAGCAGTTGCCTTGCAAGTCCCACAATTTCACAGTGTTGTCAGATGAGGCAGTAGCGATCCTATCTCCTGTGGGGCTAAAACTGACACTTGTTACC
>NZ_JAUBRM010000015.1:0-33675 GCF_036701905.1 Microcoleus sp. MON2_D5 | reverse complement strand
CCCACAATTTCACAGTGTTGTCAGATGAGGCAGTAGCGATCCTATCTCCTGTGGGGCTAAAACTGACACTTGTTACCGAGTTATTATGTCCGGTGAATGTTACCAAGCAGTTGCCTTGCAAGTCCCACAATTTCACAGTGTTGTCAGATGAGGCAGTAGCGATCCTATCTCCTGTGGGGCTAAAACTGACACTTGTTACCCAGTTATTATGTCCGGTGAATGTTACCAAGCAGTTGCCTTGCAAGTCCCACAATTTGGCAGTTGTGTCAGATGAGGCAGTAGCGATCGTATGTCCTGTGGGGCTAAAACTGACACTTGTTACCGAGTTATTATGTCCGGTGAATGTTACCAAGCAGTTGCCTTGCAAGTCCCACAATTTCACAGTGTTGTCAGATGAGGCAGTAGCGATCGCATCCCCTGTGAGGCTAAAACTGACACTTCTTACCGAGCCATAATGTGCGACAAACTGGCACCGTTCGCGGATTTTAGCAAGAATCATCTGCAAAACTAACAGAGAATTGGTAACGGGATATTCGGAAAGCGGGGGATTATCTGGTATCCACTTCTTTAAATCTTCTCCTGCTTTGATAGCTGCCCGCAAGGCTTCTATTTGCTTTCCATCCGACTGAAAAAGCTTTAAGGCATTGCGTCCAGCTTCTTCGATTTGGAAAACTTCCCTAAATTGTTTACGGAATTTTATTAATAATTCATTATTTTTTTTAAGTTCTTGCAGTTCATCAGCTCTACAGGCATCTAAAAAATCATTATCCTCATCGCTTAAACGTTTCCCCACTTTCCACTGCAACGCATCATCCAACGCTTTGCCGCGCAACAGTCGGGAAGTATCTTGATGATTTGAGGCTTTCCAAGCGGCGATGTTTTCCTCGTAGGGGCGGAGTTTTGCTAATTCTTGCTGTACCCAATCGAGGTTAAATATTTCTGGATAAATACGGTTGTAAACTTGCAGTTGACCGTGTTTTTTAACAACTAACCCCGATAACTGTAACTCCATTTGCTCGGGACTGTTATCAGCGGCGACCCCCCCCTGCCCCCCCGAGCTTCGGGGGGGAGTAAGATTGTCTTTTTCCTCCTCTGCTAAGGGAGGATTAGAGCTATCTCTCTCACCCCTTATTAAAGAAGAATTAGTGCTATCTTTCCCCCCCCTTACCAAGGGGGGGTTATTAGTGCTATCTTTCCCCCCCCTTACCAAGGGGGGGTTAGGGGGGGTAATAATTTGCTGATAGATGCCGAGCAGTTGACTGGTACGCTGTTGGTTGCTGAGGATGCGATCGCGAATTGTTCCGAGGTGTTCGGGATTGTCGTTCTCTTCCCAATTGTTAATAATGTAAGCTTGTACCAGTTCGGTAATGTCAGGATTGCTGGTTTCTGCTTGTTCTAGGACAATTTTACAAAGTTTTTGAGTCAAAAAAGGCTGTCCGCCCGTCCAGTCTATAATGTCATTTAAAACCTGAATCGGACGATCGACTTTTCCTTCTAAGCCTTTCGCTAAAGGTGCAGCTTGTTCCTGAGTAAAACCTTTTAATTCAATCGCTTGACCGATATTAAAGGGGGTGCGCTTTTTATCTTGAATCAAAACTGAAGGTGTTGCCACGCCCAAAAGACAAAAAGTGATGCGATTGTAGTCTGCATTTTGGGTACGGCGATTGTAGCAGCTTCTGATAAAAGCAAATAGATCGTCTGCCGAAAAATTCAAACTGAGAACGCTATCTATTTCATCTATAAAAATAACTATTTTTTCGGGAACTTGCGACAGCATCACGGATTCAATAAACTCCCGAAATCTACGCAAGGGAGACAGCCAATTTCGTTCCTCCAACCAGCTTTTTAAATTAACATCAAGGTCTAATTCATAAGCCCAAGTATCAAGTATATTAGCATACCACTGTTCGGGATGCTCTAACTTCGTCTCGTCGCCAGACAAGTCAATAAAAACCGATACAATGCCTGCGGTTCGCAGTCGCTTGATAGTTTGAAGCGCTAAGCTAGACTTACCTATTTTGCGAGAATTAAAAACATAACAGAGTTTACCTTCAAGCAACGCTTGATAAAGCTGGCTATCAGCTTCTCGCGTTACATAGGTTTGGGTATCTTCTGGGAGAGTTGATTCAGCTATATACTGATAAGTCATAGACGCACCGAGAAATATTGACGGTACAAATCGCAGCGGGGAAAACAATCATTATGTTCTACTCGCACCAATCCCATACTTTCTAACTTAAATATTTGATGAGTTTCCAGGCTGATCGGTTGATTTTTAGTTACAACTTCTCGGTAAACGTTTGCGAGTTCGGGACAGAGTTTGAGCTTGCCTAAAAGTTCTCGCAAGTGATTAATAAAGGGACTTTGTTCAGTAGGTGAAATTTCCAAAAGCTTAGTCAAAGAAGATTGAGGAGTTTGCAGGTAAGCAAAAGCAGTTTGCACCAGATAAGGATAACCACCAAACATTAGCATAAGTTGTTGAATATCGTCTTTACTCAGCCAATTGTGTCGATACTGCCCCGCTAACTGCTGCACTTTTTCCGGGGTAAAATCTGGCAAAGGTACAGTCAACCCAACTCCCGCCAAAGGGGATGAGTTGATATCAAGAGAACTGTAAACTTCTGTAGCGTGAACGACAATTAACCGGATTTTTTGCCAGATTGCACTGCGGCGATCATTCCTTTTAGCTGCATCATTCCACCCACGCAGTAAGCGACAAAAATCAACATTAAAACTAGCTTGCTCAAAAACCAAGTCTACTTTCTCTAATACCAGTACCAAAGGTTGAGAAAAATCTTTGAATAAATACCTTTCTAAATATTTAGTGACGTTAGGGTTAATACCGCCTAAAGTGTCATCCCAATGTTCCCGTAATTTATTCTCCAACTCCAGTAATTCGCCCAGAGTAACACACAACCACTGCAATAATTTCCGGTAATCCCCCAAAACTTCACTGTCAGCTTCCTCAAAACTGAGGATTGCAATTTTGTAACCTTCTTGCGACGCGCGAGCGAGAATTTTATCCACCAGTAAACTCTTGCCCATTTTTTGAGGAGCTTTAATCCGAATGAGCGCTCCATTTTCTAAAATTTTATCATAACATTTATCTTCGCAACCGCGCTCTACATAGTATAATTCAACTTGTTCGGGATTGTCAGGGGAAATTCCACAAGTTGCTTTTAATTGATCGCTAACTAAATCAGGTTGATACTTGGCAAATAGCGGGATTAATTTATGGCGCTGTCGGAAACGTTCGCCCGCTTTATTTTTAAAACCAAATAACTTGCAAATCTCTGAAATATGGTGTCTGACATCTGGTTTTGTGACGTATAATGATGTAGCGATCGCTTCCTCTGACTTCCCTTGCAACCACATATCTAATACCTTATGCTGTATGGGGTTTAGCTCTTTTGGATAAATGGCATCAAACTCTTTTTGATTCATGCTCCGCATACCTGCCTTAACACTTTACCTACCACTCTTACTAATTTACCACAGTTGTCAGCTTCAGCCCCGATAGTCAGTTTAATTTCACAAATTTACAAACACCAGCTAATTTGTGAATTTTTTTTCACAAACCCTTCAACTCAATTGTGAACAAATTGGATCATTCCCAGGCAATTGACAACTTTGTCTAATTTATTTGTCTATTAAATAATAGTAAGAAAGTGAGTTTATTATCGAAATTGTAGACATTGGAATTAACTAAATGAAAAACTTAAACCTGCTGCCCAAGAAGAATACATCAGCTAAAAAGGTAAATCAAGTGAAAAAATCTGACAACTCCAACATCAAGTGGTCGATCGAGAAAGTTGTAGTACCGATCGCCATTGCCCTAATTCCGTTAGCAACAACGTACATCAGCACTCAAAATACCCAACAACCGCCAAATCCACCGATCGAGCACACGACTCCACCGTCACCATAACATCGGATGCGATCGCCCTTGTTAAGCCAACTGCAACTGCACATTCTGCAACTTGCAAATAGCTTTCAATACTTGCGCTAACAAGAGCGATCGCTCTGGGTCAATCAAATTCAATTCCGGTAAAATCTGATAAGTGCAAGGATTTCCCCGCGTCACCCGCACAAAGCGATAACTTTCACCATTCGTCGTCAATCCCCAAACAGACGATTGCTGCTGCAAACTTTTATAAGTATAAGTCAGGAGTTGCGGCAAACCAGTCAAAGGTGCGATCGCACTATTTTTCGCCTCCACGACCAAAATCCAAAACTGTACAGCCGCGAGCTCTGCATCCGGCTGATTTACGGCTAAAACATCCAAGCGCCCTTTAATTAAAGTATCCCCATCCTCAACCTCGATCGGGATGCTATCTTCCATTGTCAGCACGAGCGAAATATCAAAAAATCCTGCTAATCTCATTAATGGTGAAAGCACTAAAAACTTAACCATTTTTGCAGAAACTTTCCCTGCTTCTAGATGACGCCAAAAGTGATTACCGATTAGCAATAATTCCTGCTGTTCAAAATCCGTCAGAGGTTCCAGAGAGAAAAAATCAGTAAAACCTCCTCCTGTTTGTCTTTCCAATTTGAAAAGGCGGCGAACGTCGTTTAGAGAAAGTTGGCTTGCTTCTAAATTTTGCGTCATAGCTTTCATTTAATTAAATTTTACTAAATACCTAATTATAGCTAATATAATTTACAAAAAAGTACAGTTTAAAACTGTGTAGCATAATAATTACTAAGAATTATCAAGCATTTAATATGCTAAAAAAATCTCTTGATCTGCGTTAATCGGCCTTCATCTGCAAGCAAAAAAAGAACCAGCTTTCAACCTCTTACAAAATTCTCCAAAGTCTTAAGGAAAATAAACATACTTTTGCCCCAACTTATGCAAACAATAGTTACAAAGACTAACCGAAGTTAAAGTTAAAAGCAATGTCACAAGATACCATCGAATCAATTCTGCAAGAAAAACGGCTATTTCAGCCGCCCGCTGAATTCTCCCAAAAAGCTCACATCAAAAGCCTAGAAGAGTACCAAGCCCTCTACGACAAAGCCAAAGCTGACCCCCAAGCATTTTGGGCAGAACTCGCGGCCCAAGAATTGCACTGGTTCCAAAACTGGGATAGTGTGCTCGACTGGCAGCCGCCTTTTGCTAAATGGTTTGTCAACGGTAAAATTAATATTTCTTACAATTGTCTCGATCGCCACTTAACCACTTGGCGCAAAAATAAAGCCGCCCTGATTTGGGAAGGCGAACCCGGAGACTCCCGCACCCTCACCTACGCCCAACTCCACCGCGAAGTCTGCCAAATGGCGAACGTCATCAAACAATTGGGAGTCCAAAAGGGCGATCGCGTCGGCATTTATATGCCGATGATTCCCGAAGCTGCGATCGCCATGCTAGCCTGCGCCAGAATCGGTGCCGTACACAGCGTTGTTTTTGGCGGATTTAGTGCAGAAGCTTTGCGCGATCGGCTAAACGACGGCCAAGCAAAACTCGTGATCACCGCTGACGGTGGCTTCCGCAAAGATGCAGCAGTTGGCCTCAAAGAACAAGTAGACAAAGCCCTCGCCAACAACGTCACACCCAGCGTTACCAACGTTATCGTCGTCCAGCGTACCAAACAGCAAGTACACATGGAACCCGGGCGCGATCTTTGGTGGCACGAGTTGCAAAAAGACGCCTCCGCCGACTGCCCCGCCGAACCGATGGACAGCGAAGATATGCTCTTCGTACTCTACACCAGCGGCAGTACCGGCAAACCGAAAGGAGTCGTCCACACCACAGGTGGCTACAACCTTTACACCCACATGACAACCAAGTGGATCTTCGACCTCCAAGATACCGATGTCTACTGGTGCACCGCAGACGTAGGCTGGATTACAGGCCACAGTTACATAGTCTACGGCCCGCTTTCCAACGGCGCGACCACAATCATGTACGAAGGTGCGCCCCGCGCGTCCAACCCAGGCTGTTTTTGGGATGTGATCGAAAAATACGGCGTCACCGTTTTCTACACTGCACCCACTGCGATCAGAACATTCATGAAAATGGGCGAACACTTGCCCAACGCGCGCAATTTGTCATCTTTACGATTGTTAGGAACCGTCGGCGAACCGATCAATCCTGAAGCTTGGATGTGGTATCAACGAGTAATTGGCAACTCGAATTGTCCGATCGTCGATACTTGGTGGCAAACAGAAACCGGGGGAATTATGATTACCGCTTTGCCCGGTGCAATTCCTACAAAACCCGGTTCTGCAACCCTACCGTTCCCCGGAATTGTGGTCGATGTTGTTGACCAAGATGGCGAACCAGTAACTAACGAAAGCGGCGGTTATTTAGTGGTGAAACATCCTTGGCCGGGAATGATGCGGACGCTTTACAACGATCCCGATCGCTTCCGCCGCACTTATTGGGAATATTTGCACCCGAAAGATGGCGAATTCGTGTACTTTGCAGGGGACGGCGCGCACAAGGACAAAGACGGTTATTTCTGGGTAATGGGCCGCGTTGACGATGTAATTAATGTGGCCGGACACCGACTCGGCACGATGGAAGTCGAGTCAGCTTTGGTATCGCATCCAGCGGTGGCGGAAGCTGCGGTTGTTGGTAAACCGGATGAGATTAAAGGTGAGGACATTGTGGCTTTTGTCACGCTGGACAACTCGCAGCAACCTAGCGATGAATTGGCTAAGGAATTGAAGCAGCACGTTGTTAAGGAAATTGGGGCGATCGCCCGTCCCGGCGAAATTCGATTTACCGATGCTTTGCCGAAAACTCGCAGCGGCAAAATTATGCGGCGTTTGCTGCGTTCTTTAGCTGCGGGAGAAGAGGTTTCTGGAGATACTTCAACCTTGGAAGACCGGACGGTTTTGGATAAGTTGCGCGGCGGTTCGTAGGGAGATTTTTTTCAGGGCAGGTTCTTAATAGCAGTAGGGTGCACGACTCGCCGCACCTTACTGTTTCTCATTATGCTATCTTAGATATTTTTACTGTAGCAATGAATTATTTGGCTCATCTATTCTTATCAAAAGGCACGCCAGAATCCCTGATTGGCAACCTCTTAGGAGATTTTGTCAAAGGAACGGCAGTCAACCTTTATCCCGAGGAAATTAGAAAGGGCATCGATTTGCACCGCAAAGTAGATAGCTACACGGACTCTCACGCAATAGTGCGATCGAGTAAAAGCCTTGTTTCTTCTCAGAGACGCAGGTTTGCTGGAGTTTTGATAGACGTGTTTTACGACCACTTCTTGGCTAAAAATTGGCGGGAATATTCAGAAATTCCGCTCCCAGATTTTTCTCGCCATGTGTATAAAGTCCTGCAAGACAACCGCGATATATTGCCTGAATCTCTCCAGCGGGTGCTGCCAACAATTATTGCCCGCGACTTGCTTTCATCTTATCAGGAAATTGCCGAAATCGGCATCACTCTTACAAGAATGTCTGCCAGAATCAAACGGACAAATAACTTGGCAAGCGGCATAGAAGATTTGACAGCTAACTATCAGCGATTAGAATCAGATTTTCGAGATTTTTTCCCCGACTTGATAAAATACGCCACAGTTGACAAATATTAATACAAACAACAAAAATTACCGTTGCTATTGATAGCGAACTCGTGTATAATTCAACCGATACCTGCATGAAATCTCAAGTGCAACAGGGTTCAAAATATGGCAACCAGAATTCCGAACCTGCAAGTAACTAAAGTAGTTGATGGCGACAGTATCAAAATTTCTCTCAAGGGCAAAACCGAGTCTCTGCGACTGATTTGCGTCGATACAGAAGAAAGTCATTCTGGAGGCTCCAAACCTGTAACTGTGGCGGGCAAAGCAGCTTCGGAAATGGCTAAAAAATACTTCGCGACAGCAGATGGTGGACTTGCTCAAATTGACATAGAATTTGATACAGACGATTCGGTTGAAGTGGCTCTACAAAAACACCGCGACAACTACGGGCGTCTCCTCTGTTACGTACATAAAGATGGAGAAAATTACAATCTTAAACTGATTGCAGAAGGCTGGAGTCCCTACTTTGTGAAATACGGGCGATCCAGATTGTATCACCGACAAATGACTGAGGCAGAATCGGCAGCAAAAGCTTACAATCTGATGATTTGGAATCCGATTACCAATGCCAAAGTCCCCTCTCGCAACTATGGTAATTTACTGCCTTGGTGGTCGATGCGAGGCTCGATTGTTGAAGAGTTTCGGTTGACCGAAGCAACCGCAGGAGCGCTTTCTCTCAGATTGCACTACCCGAAAATATTAGCGGCTTCTGAGAGAGCTAAATCTCTTACTATTTTCTGCGATTTGCAGGCGGGAATTAATAAATGGATCGGCAGCAGCGCTCTAATTTATGCTGGTTCGGTGTATCATAAATTAGATTTGTGGATACCAGATGCTGAAACTGATGAAATGGCTCCCTTGAAGCGGCTAATCGAGAAGCGCTATGCGGGTCTGGGACGGGGATATGTGTATGTCAGTGGGAAGGTAGAACAGTACAAAGGGAAGCCTCAAATAGTTTTGAAGGATATCAAACAACTTTCAGACTTTCCCCGATAATATTTAAACTAGAGTTAATTTCATCAATCCTTTTTACTACATATAATTTTCTTAGCAAGTAAGATCGCGCAAAGAGAGGGCGATGCTCAAAAACAATTGCCCTCTATTCAGCTAGGGTATTCTATTTATCAAGAGATGCAGGAAAATTTATTGTTGCATTGAAGGAATATCAAAAAATCTGCATCCTAATGGATTTGTGCGTGCAGATTGATTTTGAGGAGTTGTTATAGGAGAACTAGAGTTAGGAGGTGTGCTATTCAATTCTGAGACGGTAAAAGATTTAGAATTGTTAGGAGTTTTGCCGAGGTTGCTAACAGAACTGTTAGTAACCTCGGGTGACTCGGTACTGGTGAGATCCTGTGTTTTAGTTACATTTATCGGCGATTTTACCGTCGTTTGTGCCTGACACGGATAGGCAGCTATAGCAGAAATTACAGCAAAGCTCAGACACCAAAAATAGCCCGTGGATTTAATCATATTTATCTAAACCTAAACTTAAAGAAGTATTACTACTGCTTCTTAATAATAGATTAAGTTAGAAAAAATTATACTTCAAGCGTGTTAATGCGTATGTTTTTAAACTTAATAATTACGTATTTGTATGGAGGAAAAAAACATAAAAACGGATAAATTACTATTAAGTGTAAAGTTTCAGTAAAGATAGGGGGTTTTTACTTAGAAAAAATATTAGGACATCCCGCTGGAGTTTTAATTACTGTCGGCTGACCGAAGAACACATTTCTCGCTTAACAGGCAGGATTTCGATTCCACAAAATTAAATTGGTAGTGCTATTTTGTAAAGGCAGGGAGAGTGCGATTCGTTGAAGCGTAAATCACGGTGAAAACCCGACACATAACGTTTCCAGCCACAAGGCTGAACTCTCGGTCTGATAAGGGTGCAAGTCCCTTCTGCCAGACTCAGGTATGACTCCCTATCTGCCCACACCGACCAAGCTCGATTCTCGGAGAGTGAAGCTGGGAACAGGACGCAATCAGACATCTAATGTGAGGTGACACTGGCGTTAATGGGGAGTTCCGATGGTGAAAACAGAGCCTAGAAAAGTAACTTAGTCTTGAGCGGGACACAGACCAAAACTCCCGACTCCACTGGAGTTCATTCCCGCCGAATCTTTTTCTAATATCGGCAAGAGTCCAGGGAATCCAGTAGTTAAATTGGCCCCACCTAAAGGAACAATCAATCTAACCGAGGGAACGAAGAAAAACGAATTGAGGGTCAAGGGGAAGTCGAACCCTTTCGTAGGCTAGACGAGCAGCGGAACCCCCTCCCTTCGGGTAGGACAGACCGTAATTGGTCTGAGGTGTTCAGAGTACACAAACTAGAGCAGAGCATGATTAGACACAGCAGCAATGTTAGTGAATCTTGGAAAACGTTACCGTGGAAGAAATTCCGCCGTGATTTATTCCGCCTACAAAAGCGCGTGTATAAAGCGATTCAGGTTGGAGACAAGCCCAAAGCAAAGTCCCTTCAAAAGCTAATTCTGAAATCTCGGGCTGCAAGAATGTTGGCGATACGTCAAGTAACTCAACTAAATGCTGGCAAAAAGACTGCGGTAATCGATAAAAAAGCCTCACTCACATTTGAGGAAAGGTTTGCTCTGAGTGAAGAACTCAGAGTTAAAAGTAACAACTGGAAACACCAGAAGTTACGCTCAATACCAATCCCTAAAAAGGATGGGAGTACCCGCCTCCTTAAGATACCAACTATCGCCGATAGAGCGTGGCAATGCCTCGCAAAATACGCGAAGCGAGCCAGCACACGAAGCAACTTTTCACGCTCGGAGTTATGGATTCAGACCAGGGAGGTCAGCGCATGACGCGCAGAAATTCCTTTTCATAAATCTAAGCTCAAAAGCCAACGGAATAGAAAAGCGAGTCATAGAACTCGATATCGAAAAATGCTTCGACAGGATAAGCCACACCAGCATCATGGAACGACTCATCGCCCCAAAAGGCATCAAGACCGGAATATTCCGCTGTCTAAAATCAGGAGTCAATCCAGAATTTCCAGAACAAGGAACCCCGCAAGGGGGCGTGGTAAGTCCATTACTAGCCAATATTGCTCTCAATGGGATTGAGGAAATACACCAATCAGTTCGCTATGCGGATGACATGGTAATAATTCTGAAACCCAAACATGATGCGGAGGCAATACTTGATAAAGTCAGCGAATTTCTGGCAGAACGAGGAATGAAGGTTAGTGAAAAGAAAACTAAGCTAACAGCTACGACAGATGGATTTGACTTCCTCGGTTGGCATTTCAAAGTGCAAAACAACGGGAAATTTAGATGCGTTCCATCAGCGGACAATTTTAAAGCATTCCGTCAGAAGGTAAAACACATCGTCAACAACTCGAATTATGGTGCCACGGTCAAAGCTGAGAAATTAGCCCCTGTGGTTAGAGGTTGGAGAAATTACCACCGCTATTGCAAGATGGACGGATCGCGAAACTCGCTATACCACATCAAAATAAGAGCTTTCAAGGTATTCAATAAGGAACCAAAACAAACTCGATACACCAGCAAGAAACTGCTTGACAAAGCATTCCCATCGGTTTCTTTCTCCGAAAACAAATTTGTCAATGTCAAAGGGGAGAAATCACCTTACGACGGAGATATAGCCTACTGGAGTGAGCGTAACAGTAAGCTCTATAACGGCGAAACCTCTAAAGCCTTAAAACGGCAAAACCATAAATGTGGAAAATGTGGCTTAAAAATGCTAGGCGATGAAAAGGTACATCTGCATCATGTAGATGGTTGCCACAGTAATTGGAAAATAAACAACCTTCTAGCGGTTCACGAAAGCTGCCACGATTATCTCCACATGAGCAAAGGCGCAAGCCAAGAACATCGGGAGCCGGATGCGGTGAAAATCGCACGTCCGGATCTAACTGAGAGGTGCGGAGGATAATACCTCCCATCGACTCAACCAAGTAGTTAGCATGGAGTTGTATGTCTCACTTTTGCGCCGTGAAACTTTACCTACTCTGCCCAAGCTGTGGTTGTGATGACATCATGAAGAACGGCACGACCCGCCGAGGAAAACAAAACTACAAATGTCGTGATTGTGGTCGTCAATTCGTTGAGAATCCGCAGTGGAAGCCGATTGACCCAGACCGTAAAGCGATGATCGATCGCTTGCAAAAGAGAGAAACTTCCCCTAGCCGGAATCGCCCGTGTGATGGAAGTGTCGGAGGACTGGTTGCAAGGATATGTCAACGCTTGCTACGCTGCGCCGGGCCGCAACAAGTGCAGGTAAAGCCCAAAACCCAGGGACAACTAACGGTGCAGATGGATGAGTTGTGGTCCTTCGTGGATGATAAAGGCAACAAGCAGTGGGTGTGGCTTGCCCAAGATGTCACAACCCGTGAGATTGTCGGTTGCTATATCGGCGATCGTTCGCTTGGATGCTGCAAGGGCATTATGGGCCTCGCTGCCGCCTGTGTAGCGACAATGTGCCGTCATCTATACCGATTACTGGCAGGCCTATGAAACAGCACTGCCGAGCAAACGTCATCGAGCCGTAGGCAAGGACAGTGGATTGACCAGTTACATAGAACGATTCAATAACACTTTGCGGCAACGAGTGTCACGGCTAGTAAGAAGGACATTATCGTTCTCTAAGAAGTTAGACAATCACATTGGCGCAATCTGGAATTTCATCCATCACTACAATGCACTGATTCGTTCTGAGCCTTCTAGTTGTTGAATATGTCTGCTTTTTCTCTATCCTTTACTAAATAGGACTACCATTAAATTTTCTTGTGGTTCGTTCGTGTGGGGCGGGTTCGCCAAAATTGTTTGCAGTGGGCGATCTACTAAACCCGGCCCCACAGGATTAAACTCTTAAAAGGAGAATGAAGTTCTCAATACACCAACTGAGATCGGGTCGCTATCGGGAGTGTGACCGGGTTGAAAAATTAAAATCAATCCAGGGGTGACAGTGATATTATCATTCACCTGCCAGCGGTAGAATACCTCTACATGAGTAGTGGTTCCGGGTTGCCCGCCCGATCGCCCTAAACCCGTATCTAAAAAATCAGGAACGTTATTGCCTGTAGGTAAATTGCTGCTGACAATTTTAGGCGGTTGCCCGATATAAATTCCTCCTAAGTTTCCTGCTTTAAACAAATCGGGAAAATTTACAAAAACCATATAATTTGTAGTTGCTAGTGTACCAGATTTACCCGGAATGCGAGAATTAGTATAACCAGCCCAACCTCCCAGAGAAATTCTCGATGAAATGCGCCAATTTAAAGTTGCTCCCACTGCGTTTGTTTGCAAAGGTTCGGACTTATTTGTGCTAGGATTGATAGCAGTCAATAGGCGATCGCCTGCCAAACTAATCAAATTACCATCGGGCGAATAATCGTTAACATAATAGACAGTAACATCTACTGGATCTGCTGGCGTTAGAGTTAGTTGTACGCCCAATGTATTGTGACCTTGAGACCCGTTAGAACTGAGAAAAAATCCGGGAATGTTAGTAGAATAAACTGCTTGCAAACTGGCTCGATTCGCAAATTGCCAGTCAAGGCCGATGCCACCTAAACCCAAACCAGTGTTCAAAATTGGGTTTCTTTGGGCGAACGCAGAAAGGGGACCGGAAGCTGCACTTTCGGCCCGATTCGGCCCTCGAAAACCAGTTACCATGTTAACTCCTGCTGTCCCTGCAAACACTGCCAATTTGTCACCGACCAGAAAGCGGTAGTTGAGGTCGCTGATAGTAAATCCAGCAGTTTCTCCTAAATTATAAGCAACGTTTACGTCTTCGGTTAATTGTGGTGAATTGGTTCCGTTCTGGTTGTAAAAACCGATTAATAAGTTACTTCTAGGACTAAATTGTGTGGTTAAATATAATTGAGTGAAGTTGATCGAGTTGACATTTGTACCGGGGTCTTCGGTATCCCTTTTGCCGTCTCTTGGAGCGCGATCTGCACGGTTGGGAGTGCGCCCTTGTATTCCAAAAACGGTGAATCCTGATAGCTGAGTTGTTGTTGAAAATTGATTGGCTTCTAGTTCGGTAGCTCGCGCTTCTAGCACATCCACTCGGCCTCGCATTGTGGCCATTTCGGCTGCAAATTCTTCTTGCAATTTTTGTAGTTTTATTAAGTCGTCTCGCTTAGCTAGACTTTCATTTGATTTGGCGATGGACTCGCGGATTGTATCTAAACAAGCATTGACTCCGGCTGCAAATTCATAGCGCGTTATAGCGCGGTTTCCGCGATAGGTTCCGTCGGGGTATCCAGCTATGCAGCCGTATCTTTCTACTAAGGATTGCAATGCTTGAAATGCCCAGTCTGTTGGCTGTACGTCGCTGAGTTGGGAAACAGATGTAACTTGTTCTAGTGAGTTGTCACCAGGGTAAACTAATGGGGGATTTTCTAATTTATTTTCTTCAACTAATGCGGGTATTGGGGCGGGCTGCGTTTCGCTGGCTTCGGATAGGGGAGTTTCTATCTCACTCGCGATAGGTACGGGCGGCTCCGATGTGGGGTTTAGCGGTGAAGTTTCCTCTACATTGTCAGATTTTTCGACTAATTTGCGATCGGGATTACGATCGAAATTATCCGCTAGATTATTTGTCGGTGCGGGTAATTGATACCATTCATTAACTGGAGCTTCCGAATTTGCACTATTTGCTGTTGTTTCAGGATCAGTAGTTTCTGCTAAGGCTGGAATGCTGAATAATGCCAGCAATCCGAATCCTAGTATTAAGCTGCTAAAGATTTTCCAAATTTGTCGATCGCACTTATGATTTTTCCTGCTGCTTATACTTTGTGATAAAAAAGCCAAAAAAGTGAGACTAAGCGTGATTTCCTACGGGGTAGCTACGCTTGAGGCACTATTCCAGATGAAGGGCGATCGTAAATTGCATTCATTCTCCCAAAACCGACGAACAAGTCAAAGTGCCGTCCTCGGTTTCTTTCCCTATGTGACGCCTGATTGACTATCCGGTTCCCGTTTTTTTTTTTTATTTTATAATGAAGAAAAAATCTAAAATCTGCAATATTATTTCCTCAGACATTCCTATGTCATTGCCTTTAATTTTAATCAAAACATCTCGCTCTCGCTCGGATAGTTAAGTAGTAATATTAATGGTGTGGGGGGCGGATATAATCGAAACCAAAATACACCATTGCTTAGCTTTTTATACAGTATATATCTTTTTTTTCAGCACCACTCATAAACACCAGATTCATTTCCCAGAGCATTTAAGCAAACTAATCTTTCCCTAATTTTTGATGATGTGAATGACCGGCTGATTGTTATATGCCTTCAAACGGTGCTGCCAAACCATCAAAGTCCTATCAATTCGTTCCCGGATCTCGGCTAACATTTTATACTCGCTGTCAACACGGGAAAAAGTGTACAGCGATTTATCGGTTAACATCGTTCGCAGGGAAACACGAGCGATTTTTGTAGCGCTCGCCAAGTTTTTGGCTTCAGTATCATTACCGTTGACCCAGCAAAAATACTAAGTATATTTAACTTATTGAACCCCTTAATACTATAATATTATCACCGCAAATCTGTAGCTGCCAATAGCTGCGCGATCGATCCACACTCCAAAGACTTAAAAGCTATGTGCCAATTACTGGGAATGAACTGCAATGTTCCGACAGATATTTGCTTTTCTTTTGAGGGTTTTTCTGCAAGGGGGGGCAAAACAGACGTTCATCAAGACGGTTGGGGAATTGCTTTCTTTGAAGGTTTGGGATGTCGCCTTTTTATAGACTCTAAACCTGCGATTGCTTCTCCGGTTGCAGAAGTAGTGCGTCGCTATCCCATTCATTCAACTAACGTCATTGCTCACATCCGCAAAGCTACGCAAGGCGAAATTGCTCTGGAAAACTGCCACCCTTTTATTCGGGAACTTTGGGGACGTTATTGGGTGTTTGCTCACAACGGAAATCTCGAAAATTTTTATCCAGAATGTGCCGGAGTTTACAAACCTGTTGGCAAAACTGACAGCGAAAAAGCATTCTGTTTGATATTAGAAAAGCTGCGCTCCACTTTTCCTCAAAGTAAGCCTGCTTTAGCGGAAATTTACCCGGTTCTCGATGAAATTACTAAGACTTTGGCACAACACGGAATTTTTAATTATTTACTTTCCGATGGAGAACACTTGTTCACCCACTGTTCTACTAATTTGCATTATATTGTGCGACAAGCACCTTTTGCTAGCGCTCACTCGATCGACGAAGATGTAACAGTCGATTTTCGGGAATTGACCAACGAGGACGATCGCGTGGCTGTTATTGCCACTTTTCCGCTGACCGATAACGAAGTTTGGACGCAAATTCAGCCGGGAGAATTGCTGGTATTTCAGGATGGTTTGCCGCTCAATTTTGGGCGGCTGGAGTCCAGTTAACGAGACTTAAACAAATTTAAAGCCTAAACAAAGCCCCAACCTCCTAAATGACCAGCTTTCCAGTTCAGGGTAAACGCATCTTGTCAATAACGAGGGGTTTTAGAGCAATAACTCGGCTTTATTGTTGTTTATTGAGAACAGTTTTTCCACCTGTAGCGCTTTTGTCTCTACTCAAACGCTATATATGGGAATTTAGAAATTAGATGCGTTTACCCTGCTTTCCAGTTTGATTGATGAAGCCAGATTTGCCCTCGCGCTTGACAGCGGCTAAGCCTTCCGAAAAACTGCCCGCCGCCGAAAATTGGGGGGCGATCGCCCACTGACCTGCTTGATTGATATCTCCCCACCCTTTTGAAGCCATAACTGCTGCTAAACCTTCATTAAATGAGCGGGGGTTGCACAATTTGATGATGATTCTTGTGGGGTGTCCCGCCTGCTGTGAAAATACACGCCTTCGGGCTACGATATCCCATCCCACAAAACAATCAAAATCATCCCGCAATTATGCAACGCCGAGTAGTTACTGATTTGGTTGCTGCCTAGCTTCTCCCTGTCCCCGAACTGACAACAGAGGGATTAATTCGGTTGAACAGCCGCTAGAATTTGTCCGGCTGTCACCGTTTGCCCTTTTTCACAAAACAACTCGGCAACAGTGCCCGCAACATCAGCAGTAATAGCAATTTCCATTTTCATCGCTTCCAAAATTAACAGGCGATCGCCCTCAGCAACCGCATCTCCAACATTAACCAGCACCTGCCAAACATTGGCCGAAACGTGAGCGACAACTGCCTCACAGCCGATCGGCAAAGTAACCTCCGCCGCCGTTTCAGAACCCACATCCGCCGAGGCTTCTGGGGCAGATTCAGCTTCAAATTCCCCGGATGCGGCCCAGCGATCGCGCTCTGCATTAAATGCCGCCTGCTGCTGCGCTTTAAACTCAGCCGCACTGCCCGCAATAGAATGCAAAAACTCATTGTATTCTCTCAAATTAAAAGTGATTTCCTCAACCTTTAATTTAAACTTACCTTCAATAAATTCTTCCCGACAGCGGTGCAATTCCTCATGAGAAACCGGATAAAATCGGATTTGGTCAAAAAAGCGCAAAAGCCAAGGTTTACCAGACTGGAAATCCGCCGTTTGTTTGAACCGATTCCACATTTGTACCGTGCGGCCGACAAATTGATAACCTCCGGGCCCTTCCATCCCGTAAACGCACAAATACGCGCCGCCAATGCCCACTGCATTTTCAGGAGTCCAAGTGCGGGCGGGATTGTATTTAGTAGTAACCAAACGGTGGCGCGGATCGAGGGGAGTTGCGACGGGCGCGCCTAAATAAACGTCTCCCAAACCCATCACTAAATAGCTAGCATTAAATACAATTTCTCTGACTTGTTCGATGCTGTCAAGCCCGTTGATGCGGCGAATAAACTCAATATTGCTGGGACACCAAGGTGCATCAGATCGCACAGACTGCATATATTTTTCAATGGCCAACAGCGTCGATTCATCTTCCCAAGATAAAGGCAAGTGCACAATTCGCGCCGGCACTTCCAAATCCTCGATCGCCGGAAGTTTCGCCTCCGCCGCAATCAGCGCCTGCATTAGCTGCTGTTGGGAAATCTGGCGGCTGTCAAAATGAATTTGCAGCGATCGCATTCCCGGCACTAATTCGATAACACCCGGCAACGGATTTGCTTTCAACTGTTCCATCAAGGCGTGCGCCCGAAAACGCAAATTTAAATCCAGCACCAATGGGCCGTATTCAACTAGAATATATTTATCCCCAGCTTGACGGTACGTAACAGCAACCTGTCCCGGAGATTCAGGAATTTTGTGCAAAATAGGAGAAGCGGGAACGGCGGGCAATTCCTCCGCATTTTTCCCAAAAACAGGCAAGCAAAAATTAGCAATTTGCTTATCTTGTGCTACTTCCCGCTGCAAAGCTTCAGCAAAACTCAAACAGTGAAAGCGAATGCTGTCCCCCGGTTTCAGTTGCCCGATTTTCCACAATTCCGACTGCACAATAGTAGCAGGACACACAAAACCTCCCAAACTCGGGCCGTCAAGACCGAGAATTACAGGCATATCGCCCGTAAAATCGATCGTGCCGATCGCGTAAGCATTATCGTGAATGTTAGACGGGTGCAAACCCGCTTCTCCTCCGTCTTGACGCGCCCAAGTCGGCTTCGGGCCGATCAGCCGAATGCCCGTCCGCGTCGAGTTGTAATGCACCTGCCATTCTGTGGAGAAAAACATTTCGATGTCTGACTCAGTAAAGAAATCCGGCGCGCCGTGAGGCCCGTACAAAACGCCAATTTCCCAATTATTGCTGTAACTTGGAATTAGTTCGGGAGGCAAAGATATTTCCGCTTCCAGAGTTGCAGTTTGAAGCAGTTTAAGCACATCTCCCGGACGCAGCGTGCGGCCCGCGTGTCCGCCAAATTTTCCCAGTACAAAAGTTGATTTGCTACCCAAATAATCGGGGACATTAAAGCCGTGCTTTACCGCTAAATAAGTGCGGTAGCCGCCGCCTTGAATGCCTTTTAACTTAAGAATGCTGCCCGCTTTGACGGGAACAGCCGTCCAAAACGGCACCGATTCGCCGTTTAGCGTTCCCTTCATAGTTGCACCAGTCAAACTAATAACTGTATCGGCATTAAAGCGCAGAGTTGGGCCTGTAGCTGTGAATTCCAATCCTGCTGTCGATTCGGGATTTCCTACTAAACGATTTGCCGATCGAAAGGCCAGATGATCCATCGGCCCAGAAGGCGGCACGCCAACATCCCAATAGCCAATCCGCCCCGGATAATCTTGAATGCTGCTGTAGGTTCCCCCATCCAATACATCGATCGTTAAAGGTGCGTATTCAAAAGAGTTTAAAAAGCGCGTACTCAGTTCACCTTGGTTGAATCTGGAATCGTCCAAAATCTGGCGGAGGTAATCTAAATTAGTTTCAATTCCCGCTATTTCACTGGCATCTAAAGCAGCTTTGAGTTGAGCGATCGCCTCTTCTCGATTATCCCCGCAAACGATTACTTTGGCTAGCAGCGGATCGTAAAAAGGAGTAACCTCCGTGCCGGTTTCTATCCAACTGTCGCAGCGGACGTTTTCGGGAAACGCAACTTGATTCAGCAACCCGGAACTCGGCTGAAAATTCTTGCCGGCCTCTTCGGCATAAATTCGCACCTCAATTGAGTGTCCCTGCGGCCGATAGCTATACTCTTCCAGGGGGAACAAATCTCCAGAAGCCTGTTTTACCATCCACTCAACGAGGTCGATGTTGTTGACAGCTTCAGTAACGCCGTGTTCAACTTGCAAGCGCGTGTTGACTTCCAAAAAATAAAACTGTTTCGCATCGACATCAAACACAAATTCAACTGTACCGGCTGACTGGTAATTTACCGCTTTTCCCAGCCGCACTGCTGCACCGTACAACTGATGGCGCTGTTCGTCGCTAATAGCCGGGGCGGGGGTTTCTTCTATTACTTTTTGATTGCGCCGCTGCACCGAACAATCTCGCTCGCCCAAGGCTATGACATTTCCTTTGCCATCTCCAAAAATTTGGACTTCAATGTGTCTAGCTGTTTGAATGTATTTCTCTAAAAAAACGCCGCTTTGTTTAAAATTGCTTTGACTCAAACGCTGTACTTTTTCAAATGCTTCTGCCAAATCTCGATCGCCAAAACAAGCCTGCAAACCAATGCCGCCGCCGCCTGCGGTACTTTTGAGCATCACCGGATAGCCGATCGCCCCAGCCGCTTTTTGGGCATCCTCTAAACTTGCTAAAAGTTCGCTTCCGGGAGTTAGCGGTACTTGATTTGCAGCGGCTATTTCCCGCGCGGTGTGCTTCAATCCAAAGCAGCGCAACTGACTCGGAGTCGGGCCGATAAATGCAATATTTTCGCTTGCACAAGCTTCGGCAAATTCAGCATTTTCGCTCAAAAAGCCGTAACCCGGATGAATAGCTTGAGCTTTTGTTTGGCGCGCAACTTCGAGAATGCGATCGAACCGCAAATAACTCTCGGCTGCGGCGGCTGCACCGATACAAACGGCTTCGCTGGCGGCGAAAACGTGTTTGGCGTGGGCGTCGGCTTCCGAATATACTGCTACCGATGCAATTCCGAGGCGATCGAGCGTGCGGATAATTCGGCAGGCAATTTCACCGCGATTTGCAATCAAAACTTTGTTAAACATTTAGGGAATTGGGAATTGGGAATTGGGAATTGGGAATTGTAATTGCATTGGTGTCTACTTACATCAGGCACTATCCTTGCTTAAAAGGAAGGATGCCTGTTCCACAAACATTAAATTTTATTGTGGGGTGAGCACGAGAGCCATTGGTGTCAACTTAAGGCTGAAACCCTCCGTATCTCTTGCTGGTAGCCCAGTCTCGATCCCCCTAAATCCCCCTTAATAAGGGGGACTTTGAGCGCTCTTGTCCCCCCCTTATTAAGGGGGGCTAGGGGGGATCTAACCCTAATCGTCACACAGCAGAGCGGTACTACGCTTAACGTCTTTGTTGACACCAATTCACGAGATCCCGCCCCTAAAAAAATTGCGGAGGGAGTGCCCACCCTACTTTACACGGAATCCCAAACAATCAACTGAATCGGCGTAGGATTGTAAGCATTGCAAGGATTGTTCATTTGCGGGCAGTTAGAAATAGCAACTAGCGCGTTCATTTCAGCTCGCAAATCAACTGTACTTCCCGGATCGGAGATGCCGTCAACAATTTCAAGCGTGCCATCTTCGCTAACCGGAACATTCATAAAGAAGTTGATATTGCTGACTAAATCTCGCTTGCCCAAACCGTAGGGAAGAATTGCGGCGAGGAAATTTTCAACACAGGCGTGCTGGTATTTTTTATCTAGTCCAAACCGCACCGAATTGCTTTCGCAGCTACAGGCCCCGCCGGAGGTATCGTGCCGCCCGCAGGAGTCAGCAATTATGGTCATCATGGCTCGCCCTTCATTGGAAATGAGTTGGCTGTTTGTAGTGACAAAGATGTTGCCTTGATTGACGATCGTATCGGGGGCGCTGTAGCGTTCGGAAGGGTCATCGGCATTGTAAACTAAAAAATCTACTGCTTGATTTCCGCCTAAATCTACAATGCGGAGAATCTGTCCTTTTTTGATGACACGAGCCCAGGGATATGTGGCTGGTAAAACTTCGTTATAAATTGCAGTTTTTGGATCGAGAAGTTGTTGGGTAGTTGCAGTCATGGTTCACTTTTTGTGAGGAAATTGTAGAATATTTCACCGCAGATTGATGCGGACAAGATTGAGTTGTGTAATCGAGGGTTTATTGCACGAACAAAGCATCGGTGTTGATGAACCCGCGCACGGCTTCCGGGTTGGCGGTGCGGCACAAGTCGTCTGGTGCGGGTGCGGGGGATTTCACAATCTGAATTTGGATGGGTTTTGGATCGTAAATTGAACCAGGATGCAGGATGTGGGGGCAGTTAGAGATAATTGTCAATACGTTCATTTCTGCTCGCAAATCGATAAAACTTCCCGGTTTTTCGCAGCCTTCGCGAAACTCCATCGTGCCGTCTGGTTTGACGGCAATGCGAGTAAATAAGTTGAGGTTGGGCATAATATCTTTTTTGCCCAATCCCCACCGAGTTAGGGCTTTGAGGAAGTTGTCTCGGGAGTTTTTCCAGTTTCCTTCGCCGTATTTTTTGGCATTGCTAACGGCGTTGCTGCATCCTCCTAGCAAATCGTGACAGCCGGATGTGTCTTGGGTGATGGAAAATAGGATGCGTCCCATGTCTGTATAGATCACCATGTCTTGTTTGAGAAAGGCGTTGAATTGAATTTTGGCGGTGTCTGCTGCGTTGAAACGTTCGATCGCATTGTCAGCGTTGTAGCACAGCATGGAAACGCCGCGAGAGCCTTCTAAATCGGTGATTCGCAGGGTGTTTCCCCGCTTGACGACTCCCGACCAGTACGCGCCGCCCGGTACGGTTTCTTGCATTAATACGAGGTCAGAATCAATTTCTGAGTTTGTGTCGATCGATGATAGTTGCACCATAAGTTCCTCTTGATGTATTTGGGGGGGTCAGCGAAACAAAACAATAGTATTTTGTAGTGGCAAAACTTACCCTCTCCCAAAGTAATATTTATCTCCACTGATATCTTGCACCATTCTCAAGAACGGGCAAGATGCCCGTTCCACAATAATATTCAATTTTGTGGAACGGGCATCTTGCCCGTTCCTAAATAGGTAATTGACAATGGTGCAAGATGTTAAGTTTCCACTTACTTAGGTTGGCCGTTGTACTGTTGGCGTGCAAAAAGTGCAAATACAAACCTATTTCTATTTAAGCAGCCATTGCAACTGCTTCCTGTCCGTTTACATCTTGCACCATTCTCAAGAACAGGCAAGATGCCCGTTCCACAAAGAGTGAGTTTTATTGTGGGGCCGGCATCCTGCCCGCCCAAAAAGTGCAAATACAAACCTATTTCTATTTAAGCAGCCATTGCAACTGCTTCTTGTCCGTGTTTCCGCATCAAATCCATGAGCTCGTCGCGGTAATCGTGGAATTTGGCGTGCCGTTTAATGCTGGGAGTGCGATCGGGCAAATTAATCGACATTTCCTTTCTCACTGTACCGGGACGAGCGCCCAAAGCATAAATCCGATTGGAAAGAAACACCGCTTCTTCGACATCGTGGGTAATCATAAAGATTGTAATCTGAGTGCGGCGCCACAAATCGAGCATGAATTCGTGCATCGATTCTTTAGTGTGGATATCCAAGGCGCCGAAAGGTTCATCCATTAATAACACTTTAGGTTCAGAAGCGAGGGCGCGGGCGATCGCCACCCGCTGTTTCATCCCGCCCGACAATTCCTTCGGCAGCGACGAAGCAAACTGCGTCAATCCTACCACACTCAAATAATAGCTAGCTTGTTCGCGCCGCTTTTTCTTGGACACGCCTTGAAGTTTGAGGCCAAACTCGGCATTTTCCTGCACGTTCATCCAAGGATAAAGAGTGTAATGCTGAAATACCATACCTCGATCCGGCCCAGGCGAAACAACTTCTTTCCCATCAATTTTAACTTCTCCTGTTGTCGGCTTGTCCAATCCCGCAATCTGCCTCAACAGAGTAGATTTGCCCGAACCGGATGCGCCTACCGCGCAGATAAATTCGCCTTGCTTAATGCTCATATTGATGTCCTTGAGGACAACTAATTTACCGTTTTTCGTTTCAAAGTTTTTGTGCAGGTTGTTGATTTGTAGAAACATGAGTTTATCCTCTGTATTGTAAGTAAAAAATTGATTTTTTCATTCCCAAAATCTGGAAACTTGAGGACTAAAAACGATATCTAGCGTGGGTTTCAATTTTATTTGACACCACTGCCTTATTCCCTCTTCCTTCTTCCTCCTTCCTTCTTCCTTCTTCCTTCAAAATCTGCTTACTGTTTCTGAATTGACCATTTACAAGAAACCCGCAGCAGATATTGAAAAAGCAAGTCAAAAGTCAGTCCGATCGCCCCAATGACAATCAGCCCCACAAAAATTTCATCGGTTCGCAGAAATCGACCGGCGACGCTGATCCGGCGGCCTAAGCCTTCGGTTGCCGCAATCAATTCCGAAACGATTACCAATTGCCAAGCCGCAGCTAGGTTGATGCGGCTAGCATCAAGAATTCCCGGCAAAACGTGGGGAAAAATAACTTGAGTTAGGATTTCCCAGCGATTCCCGCCCAACATATAAGTAGATTCGATCAAGTCTTTTGGAACAAACTTGACTGTATCCATCACCATCAGCGAATTGAAGAAAAAGACGCCGATAAATATCAGCATTATTTTGGGTTCTTCGCCGATGCCCAAGTAAAGAATTAGTAGGGGAATGAATGCTGGTGCGGGCATATATCGCATCAAGCCGAACATGGGTTCAAGCAAGGCACGAATACTGGAAAAACTGCCCATCAGCACGCCAATTGGTATGGAAAAAACCAAGGCGAACACAAAGCCCACTCCCACCCGCCACAAACTCGCTACCGTGTCTTTCAAAAGTTCGCGAGTGTTCCACAGCCGACCAAATGCCTCTAAAACTTTGCCGGGGGAAGGCAAAAATTTGGGGTCTACGTTGGCGAAGGTTGTTATTAGCCACCACAGCAGCACCGGCAGTGCGATCGATGTTACCGTTAACCCAATATTGAGGGGTTGTGGTATCTCTTCCGCAATCCGCCAGAAAACGGTGGGATTTAGGTTTTTTTGCTTGAGGTGGGATTGGATCGATCGCGGATCGGGATTTGGTGGCATGATTTAATTGCGGAACGGTTTGTCGAGTAATTGGAGTAGATTTTGGGGATTATAAAAAGTAGTTTTTTTACGGTTGTTTGTGTCTGCACAATCCTAAATTATGCCTTTTAGCTTTTACCTTCGGCATAAGCTTTTATAAAACGATCGTCAAATAATGTGCTGATATCTGGTTGGGTTTTGGCTAAATTTACATCGACGAGAAATTTAGTCATTTCGGCCGCCGCAAACTGCAATGATGTCATGTCATTTCCCGGTTGAAAGGCTTTCAAGTTTTCCTCGATCGTAAATATCTTAGTGCCATTTTCATATTCTTTGTATTCCTCGACGCTAACTCCGGCGCGGTTGGCTAGAATCTCGTAAGATTTCTCTTTATTTGCTTTCATGTATTCCAATGTTGCAAACCATGAATTGACTAGGGCTTGCACTCGATCGGGGTGTTCGCCGATAAACTTTCGCGTGAATACCAAATGGTCGGAAATCGCCCCCGGAAAATCTTTTGAACTAAAAAGTTCCTTGCTGTTCGAGCGTTTTAATGCCTGCGTGGTAAACGGCGCAAATACTGCCACCGCATCGACTTGTCCTCCGACGAAAGCCGCCGCAGCTTTGCCGGTTTCCAGCGGTACAAATTGAATATCTTGCACTGATAAACCTGCTTTTCTCAGGCCTAACAACAATAGAAAGTGATCGACTGTACCTTCCTCGGCTGCAACTTTTTTGCCTTTTAAATCGGCAACGGAATTGATGCCTTCGGCGACAATCACTTTGTCATTTCCCGTCGAGTTATCGTTGACTAAAACAATTACTTGGTCGGCGCCGCCTGATATGGAGTTTACTGTATCGCCGAGGGTTTGGCTGTTAGCATTTATCTGTCCTGCTGTGAGGGTGCTGATAGATTCTAAGTAGCCGTCAAACCATTTTAAGTCTACAGGAACATTGTTGGCTTCAAATATCTTTTGTTCTTTGGCAATTTGCCAAGGAAACCAGCCGGGCCACGCGCTGAATCCGAGGCTAACTGCATCAGCACTTACTGAAGAAGCTGCCTCGCTTTCAGTCGTGGTTTTGATATAAATTGCCGGGTTGACGCAGCCGACAGCGAAAAACAAGGTGATGAAAAATAGGGCGCAGTAGGACAAGGGCGATCGCGTTATTTTTGGGGAGTAATATGGGATATTCATAGCAGGTTCTGGTTGCTGGTTAGAGGTGAATATATCGATCGAGCTTTTGCACCTTCTTTGGCTTCCTTAGCTTCCGCAAACCCCCTTGATATACAAGGATAAAGCCCGAGAGCTAACGAACCGAGTCTTGCTGACCGATCGCGTTTCTCCCGGGCTTTTATCCCGCCGTGTAACTGGCTAGTGTTTCCCTAAAATTAAAATCTTGGGAGAACCAGTCTGCTTCTCTCGGACCAGCACTTGAACTTTCTAAGCTGAGTTAGAAACTGATTCAAATCGGAACCCTAGAAGCGGTTAAATTTTTTCGGTTTTTGTCTGTATAAGTCCTGTTTGCAACCCAAGGAGTTATTCGAGACTGTCAGTAACAGCAATGCACTTAGCTTTTTTAAAGGTAAGCACAATGTAGCGTGCAATTTTACTAGATTGCTACGTTTCAAACGGTAACAGCTAACTTAATGAAAAAATGTGTAAAATGTTACAAAAAATGGTTTTTTTGGGAGTTGTTAATTAAAATTTTTGGAAGATTAAAGCGGGCGATGAGAGGGGGCGATGGGAAATCGCGAAGTTTAGCTGTACACAAAGACGAAACCCGCAAGGTCAGGGTTGAATATTTCTCAAGAAATACTTCGACCCCTAGACTAGATGCGAGGACGATCGACAATGCGGTAAACTAACATCCTATTTGTAATAACTGAGATGTTCCACCATTCTCAATAAGCCTTTTATGGGCGGGCAGGATGCCCACCCCACAAGAAGAAAGAAATACACTCTTTGTGGAACAGGCATCTTGCCTGTTCTTGAGAATGGTACTCTTCGGTGAGTAATAACGATCGCCAAACGCAGCCTGTGAAGTCATTTCTTCAATCTAAAATCTAAAATCTAAAATCGGCAGAGTTAATTGAGGGTGCATTATGGAAAAAGTTAACTACAGTCACAGTCTCGACATTCATTCGCTGCTCGATCGCTACCGCACCGGCTCGATCGCGCCTGCAGATGTAATCGCGAGCGTGTACGATCGGATCGAACGCTATGCAGATCCGGCGGTATGGATTTATTTAGCACCGCAGGCGGAAACCCTCGAACGCGCCAAAGCCTTGCAAAACCTAGACCCGCAGCAGCTACCACTCTACGGGATACCTTTTGCGATCAAAGATAATCTGGATTGGGCGGGCGTTCCCACTACGGCGGGATGTCCTCCGTTTGCTAGCACTCCAGCGCGATCGTCCGCCGTCGTCGAGCGGCTGTGCGCGGCAGGTGCGATCGCGATCGGCAAAACAAACATGGATCAGTTTGCCACAGGATTAGTGGGAACCCGCACGCCCTATGGAGTTTGTCGCAATCCGTTCGATTCGCGCTACATTCCGGGCGGATCGAGTTCCGGTTCCGCAGCAGCAGTCTCCGCCGGATTGGTGAGTTTTGCTCTGGGTACCGATACCGCAGGATCGGGGCGGGTTCCCGCTGCTTTTACCAACATTGTCGGGCTGAAGCCAAGTTGCGGCTCGATCGGCACTCGCGGCCTGCTGCCGGCGGTGCGATCGCTCGATTGCGTTTCTGTGTTCGCTCTCACCTGTGCGGATGCAGCCTCTGTGCTGCAAGTAGCCAGCGGTTTTGACGCTGAGGATGCGTTTTCTCGTCACCCTGAAACGAAAGTTTTGCCGGATTTATCCCGCTTGCGGGTGGGAGTTCCCGTCCAAGGCGAACTCGAATTTTTCGGGAATGCAGAAGCCGAACAGCGCTACCGGGATGCGATCGCGCGCTTGCAATCTTTGGGCTGCACGATCGCACCTATTGACTTCAAACCCTTTGCGGATGCTGCCGAACTGCTCTACGGCGGCCCTTGGGTAGCAGAAAGGTTGGCCGCGATCGGCGATTTCCTCGACGCGCACCCAGAGGATATCGATCCGACCGTCTACGAAATTATCAGCGGCGGCAAACGCTACGATGCCGTCGCGGCCTACCGCGCGTCGTACCGGTTGGCCGAGCTCCGCCAACAGGCAGAAATTCAGTGGGAGTCAATGGATGTGTTGGCGGTTCCCACGACAGGCACGATTTATACTGTCGCAGAAGTTGCAGCCGAGCCGATCGCGCTCAACACCAATCTCGGGCGCTACACGAATTTTGCGAATTTGCTCGATTTGTGTGCGATCGCAGTTCCCAGCGGGTTTCAAAGCAGCGGATTGCCTGCTGGATTGACACTGATGGCTCCTGCGTGGCACGATTTATCGCTCTGCAGCCTGGGAGCTGCTTTCCACGCTAGCTTGGGGGGAACTTTGGGCGCAACCGGCCTGCCGCTGCCAACCCTCTCCAAACCAGCCATCGCAGCCAAACCTTCCTCAGAAGAACGAGTCAAAATAGCCGTGGTTGGCGCTCATTTGAGCGGTGAGCCGCTGAATTATCAACTAATCGAGGGGGGAGGCGTTTTGGTTCGCGCCTGCCGTACCAGCCCGATTTACAAGCTTTATGCTTTGACGGGTACTGCTCTGGGCAAGCCGGGATTGGTGCGTCAGATAGAGGGCGGTAGCGCGATCGAGGTGGAAGTTTGGGAGTTGTCGCTCGCGGCTTTCGGCGGATTTGTCGCTAAAATTCCCCCGCCCTTGGGAATTGGTACGTTGGTGTTGGAGGACGGCTCCACGGTGCAGGGCTTTTTGTGCGAACCTTATGCTGTGGCGGATGCGATCGATATTTCTGATCTGGGCGGTTGGCGAGCTTATAACCTCCGCTTTTAAGCTAAGTTAGAATGGCAAATTTCTACCCATCTTCAGAATCATGCCAACAGCAGTGCCAATTCGACCAATTCCCGTCACAACCCCAACCCCCACCAACGGTACCAGCCCCGGAGGGGCACCTGGCGGCACTCGGGGTACCAGCGGCCCCGATTCCCTCAGAGGTACTGCGGGCGCTAACTTGATATTTGGTTTGGGTGGACCTGACAGCATTTTGGGCTTAGGGGCAAATGATTCCCTCTACGGCGACGACGGCGATGACTCACTGCTGGGCGACGTTGGCAATGATTTGCTGTTCGGCGGTGCCGGCCGCGACAGCGTTTTGGGCGGCGTCGGCGACGATACTTCCTACGGCGGCAGAGGTTCTGACTCAATGCTGGGCGACGAGGGTAATGACTCACTGTTGGGCAACGCCGACAATGATACCTTGTTGGGCGGCGCGGGTAATGACACGTTTTTTGGGGGTGCCGGCGATGACTCGCTGTTTGGTGGCATCGGCGATGACTGTTTATCGGGCGATCGCGGGCGAGATACTTTAACTGGCGGCACCGGAAACGATACTTTTGCGATCGGGCGTTTGGCAGATGGTGATGTGATTACAGACTTTACAGATGGTATCGATCAAATTCGCTTGACTGCCGGCCTCACCTTTGGCGAACTCACCATTTCCACTGGGGCCGGAACTTCGCCGAGTACAATTATTCAACTTACAAGCACCAAGGAAACTCTAGCTACTTTATTCGGAGTTGCCCGCACTTCTATCAGTCAGGCAGACTTTATTCTTTAATGGGTAATTGGGAATTGGGAATTGATAATTGGGGGGGCGGGTACTTTGTAGTTTTAAGTTTTCAATGTTGAACTTTTTAACTCAAAACCGCTGTCGCGTTGCGAACAACGTTAGCTTTACCGTTCCCAAATAAAGCAATTTCAAAACTTTTCATATTCCTTTTTCCTGCTTCCTCCTATCGGTTAAATGCCGTACACTGCTTCGTTGCCTTCTTCCTTCTTCCCTCTTCCTTCTTCCTTCTTCCTAATGACTACTGACGGTTTTCTCAATCTCAACAAACCTGCCGGCATGACATCTCACGACTGCGTGGGGCGAGTGCGCCGGCTATTGAAACTGAAGCGAGTCGGACACGGAGGAACCCTCGATCCTGCTGTGACTGGCGTTTTACCGATCGCCCTGGGCAAAGCAACCAGACTGCTGCAATATCTCCAACACAATAAAGCTTACCGAGGCACGATTCGGTTTGGCTTAACTACTGCTACTGACGATTTAGAAGGAGAAATTATCCATTCTCGACCGGTGCCGGAGTTAAGTTTGGAAAAAGTGCAAGCTGCACTGCCAAATTTTTTAGGAAAAATCGAGCAATTTCCGCCTAGTTTTAGTGCGGTGCAGGTGGGAGGAAAACGCCTTTATGAGTTAGCTAGAAAAGGGGAAACTGTAGAAGTTGCTGCTAGGAATGTCGAGGTTTTTCGGCTGGAAATCTTGGATTGGCGATCGGGGGATTTTCCTGAATTGGATTTGTCGATCGCCTGCGGGGCTGGTACTTACATTCGGGCGATCGCGCGGGATCTGGGTGCGGTGTTGAATACAGGCGCTACTTTGGCTTGTTTGACTCGCACCGAAAGTAGCGGTTTTTCGATCGAGGAAAGTCTCAGTTTTGAACAATTGGAACTGCAATCGCAGGAAAATAAATTCTGCCCGATTTTGCCATCGGCGGTTTTGGGACATTTAGGGGCGATCGTCCTTTCCCCTGAATATACCAAACGCTGGTTTCAAGGACAGCGCCTCCCGATTCCAGAAACGCCGATCGGGGGAGAGGAGGAAAGTAGCAACAATCCCCCCCACAACCCAATACCCCAACCTCCCTATCCGTTGCAGGTTTACGATCGAGACGGTAATTTTTTAGGTATCGGTCAAGTAGCGAACTCAGAGACAAGTACCATATTATCTCCTCAAATTGTGCTGTAGCTATCTAAAATAAAAATGAAAATAGGTATAATTGCTACTGGAAAAGTGGGCGGAAATCTAACCGCTGGGAATGCCCTAGATTCACCTAGCTTACAGGGGTACGGGACGATATTTTGCTATTAATCTAATCAATCGCTGAGGTAAAAATTGTGAAAATATTGCTTATTGGATTAATCCGAGGCTACAAAATGGGGATTTCTCCTTACCTGCCTAACGCCTGTAGATTTCAGCCAACTTGTTCCCAATACGCGATCGAAGCAATAGAAAGATTTGGGCCGGCCCGCGGCAGCTCAATGGCGGTTAAGCGGATTTTGCGCTGTCATCCTTTTCATCCAGGGGGTTACGATCCAGTACCTCCCAAAGATAGCGAGGGCAATTAGTTATTAGTCACAAACAGTATTTTAGTTATTAGTTAATAGTGCAAATAGGCGTTGCATCCTCATGGCTAAAACTACCGAGGGGAATCACTCCCTAAGAGGGTTAAATTCGCAGGATTAGTGGTGTTTTTTAACCTAAATTCAGTAATATTACTGTTATCTTTCAAAACTCAGCAGCTATATAATGGTACAAACAGAGTACAGGGGATGCGAGTTGATATGTCTGCTACCGCAATCGGATACAAAATGTTGTCCCATACTCTGGCTGTACTCAGCCAGAAACAAGCAACGGGGAAACTGCTGTTAGAGCAAGGGGAGCAACAATGGCAACTTTACTTTTTTCAGGGTAGTTTGGTGTATGCCACGGGAGGAGCGCACAGATCGAGGCGCTGGTACAGAGCGATCGGGCAACACTGTCGAAACTTTCAAGTGGATCTCAGAAACCTCGATGCTGGAGAACTGTGGGAATATCAACTGCTTCAGCGAGGGATAGCAGCCAGCGAAATGAGTCTCGAACAAGCTAGGGCGATCGTCCACACCAGCCTTTCCGAAGTGTTATTTGCTCTGATCGGTCAATCGGGTTTGCGCCGGGAGTGGCGGCCGTCCCAGAAATATTTTTCTACAATTACCTCTTCTTTGCTGCTGTCTTTAACAGAAGTAGAGAAAGTTCTGTGTTGTACAGAAGAAATTTGGCAGAAGTGGAAAGGAATGGGTTTGTGGTTGGTAGATCCAGAACAAGCACCGCTTTTAAAACCGTCGGCCCAGTTGCAGCAAAATCGATTTAGTTCTAATTCTTTGATCGCTTTGGGTAACGTATTCAACGGCGAGAATACTCTTTGGGATATTGCATTTAAGAAAAAGCAGTGCGTGACAGTGGCAACTCGCGGTTTAGTTAATTACATCAAGCAGGGTTTAGTAAATTTCCGAACAGTACCAGACTTGCCGTCGCCTATAGAACAGTGGCGCCTTGCCGCGGCGATCGCTGGGCCGGGTCGCCCTTTGATTGCCTGTATCGATGACAGTCCGACAGTGTGCGAGTTTTTAGAGCAAATTTTATTGCCGGAGGGATATCGAGTCCTCAAAATTCAAGACCCCATGCAGGGAGTCGGCATCCTCGCCAAACAAAAGCCGGCTTTAATTTTTATGGACGTGGTGATGCCGAAGACAAGTGGCTTTGCTTTGTGCAATTTTTTGCGGAAGACGCCTGCTTTTCGGGAAACTCCGATCGTGTTTTTGACCGGTCAAGACGGTATAATTGACCGCACGCGAGCGAAATTGACAGGTGCTTCCGATTTTTTGAGCAAGCCAGCCAATCCCGAACAGGTTGTGCAAATAGTGGACAAGTATTTGAAGGTAAAAGGCGATTCCTACCCTTCAGCAATTCGCCCCCAAGATTTACTCCATTCACGACAACTTACCTTGGCAAATTCTTGAACGCAAATTATGCTCATAAAGCCTCACTTATCGGGTGCGTGAGCCTCCGGGTCACCCGATAAGTATTGTACAATAAAGACGCCACGGGATTTTACCAATAAATCTTGTAGGGGCGGTTGCATGGTTTTTCTTGATTTCAAAGCGCGGATTTCCGTAAACCAGCTCAGCGCGTATTGATTATAATACCAGTTCCAAGCAGTTGACAAAAAGAATGCAACTGTAGGCAAGTTCCAAGCCAGATGCTCATCAGTCATTTCCAGTTTTTTAATCTAAAATCTAAAATCTAAAATCTAAAATGGTATAATCCATAAAACTTGATATTAATTATGAGCGATCGCACCCCGCAGGTGAGCGTAGTAATTCCGGCTTACAACTGCGCTGCTTACGTCGGCCAAGCCGTAGATAGCGTTCTGCACCAAACATATACTAACTGGGAAATTATTGTCGTAGACGACGGCTCCCGAGACGATACCAAGTTAGTTTTAGAGAAATATGGCGATCGAATTCGCTACATTTACCAACAAAATCAAGGAGTTTCGATTGCCAGGAATCACGGTATCGAGCTATCGCGAGGAGAATTCATCGCCTTTCTCGATGCTGACGACTACTTTTTTCCCGACAAATTAGCAGCACAAATGGCTGTATTTGCAGCGCGACCCAATCTAGGAATAGTCCACAGCGGCTGGCGTCTAGTTAATAGTATAGGCGAACCCCTAAAAGATGTCAAACCCTGGCAAAATGTCCCTAAATTAGACTTAGAAATGTGGCTGCGGTGGAAACCAGTATTACCCAGCGCGATGGTATTTCGCCGTCAGTGGTTAGAGCGCGCCGGCGGATTTGATCCTCGATTTCCACCGGCGGAAGATACAGATTTAGTGCTGCGTTTAGCCTTAATGGGATGCGAAGCAGAGTGGCTGCAGCAAGTAACTGTTTGCTACCGCCAGCACCAACAAAGCGCCATGTACAAAGGTTTACCGCAGGCTAAATCCCTTGCCGCAGTGATGGACAATTTTTTTGCCCGCCCCGAGTTGCCGGATAAAATACGTTTGTTGGAAAAGCAAATCAAGTACAGTACCTTAGTTTGGATTGCTTGGTATTTGTACCGCACCGGTCATTCTGTTGAGATGGTAGAGTTTTTGCAGCGTTCTTGGAATTATACGCCTTATTTGCCTGTGGAAACAGTAATTAATTGGGCGGAAGCTTTCGCCGAGTTTTCGCAGGATGCGGGAAATGAATTCGATGCAGATTTATTAGCTCAATCTCCGGAGTGGCAGCAGTTAATGCAGTGGACTATTCTCGGTACGCCAGCTTGATTGTGTTGATAGTCGATCGAGCTTTTACAGGAATTAATAAGTTGTGGGCGAGGACTGAAGTTCTCACTACAAAGCAGCTTTTAACGAGTGGGAGTGTCCGGAGTTATCCGCCAGGGGCGACGGGCGGGAATTACCGAAAACGCTCTTGTCACGAAGGAAGAGAAGAGAAAAAGCGCTAGGTTTTTTGGGAAACGTGAAAAGCTGAAACATAGGAAGCTTGGATGCTATTTCCGCAGTTCTTTTTTAGGACTTCCCGCAAATTTGCCAACAAATAATTTCTTTTTTCATCATCGAGCGCTATGTAGACTGAATAAGTTTTCAAAAGGGCCAGATAATCTTCTATGCTGTAGGTAATTTCACACAGTAACGGTTCGTAAATCAAACCATCGAACAGCCCCGAGTCAATTTGGAGTTTAGACTAAGCAGGTCAAAAAGTGCGCTCGCTGTGAGAGTAGCTCACGTTTATCAAGAACGGCAATGGTC
>NZ_JAUBRM010000154.1:0-8506 GCF_036701905.1 Microcoleus sp. MON2_D5 | reverse complement strand
GGTATCGCTTTCGCGTGGCTTTACTGAACCATGTAATTATAGTTCATTTGATCTGATCTTCTCTGTTTGACTCTCACCAGTGAGTGTTAGTAACATGATACCTCATCTTTCTGAGAAAGGCTATATCAGCGATTATTCCTGGGCTCATTGACAATTATGATAGTAGCGATCACCGCCGCTCCTTATTATTCGTTATCTACCCCCCAAAAAGTCGCGATCGCACGCACATATCTTTTTTGAAGCAGAGCAACTCAAACCCTTGTCTAATATGTCTTTCAACTTGCTTGTCACCCCGTCAGCTTTTGGAGTGCTTACGGAATAGTTTTTCCTAAAAAAAGACACAGAGCAGTAGGAAAGGATACTGGTCAGACCAACTCTATAGAAAAATTTAATAATACCATGAGAGAAAGAATATCTAGGTTGGGAAAAAAACTCTTTCCTGCTCTAAAAAACTCTCCAATCATATACGCAGCTCTTTGGTTTTTTATTTATGAGTAGAACGCCAGTTTATCTATCAATGAAAACCATTAATTCTACTGACTATGCAGGACTACCAAAGTCTAGTAAAGAACTTTAAGCGAACTCTATCTCATGCAACAACTAAAATTAACATCTGCTTTGTCAGGCTAATGTTGAAGCGGCTTGCAGCCGCTTCCTGAGATCTCAAATGGGTTCTATAAAACTCTCATCAGCTCTTCTATCATATCAAATCCGTTAGCATAGGAATAGTAAATTCGAGTTGAGTGTTGACTGTCAACAGTCAACAGTCAACATCATTCCGGTGTAGTTAGAGAGTCGATGGCAGAGTGTCCCCTACCATCTCTCCTACAAAACCGTGCTTGCGACTTTCACCGCACACGGCTCCTGAGTGGTGTAATCCTGGTTATGGATACAGTAAGATCGCATCATGATCTGATTGCTACGGCTTGATAGTTTTCCTTTTACCCCTACATCCCACCATCAGATTTTTCTGTGGCCGACGGCTTTTAAATGGCTACTTGGTCTCTATCTTTTACACCACCCGGTGCTGTCAGCATATCTCTGTCATTACAACAAAGCATTGGCTTCTGCGACCATTCCTCACACTCACAGCTTACGGCTAGCAACCTACTTATTTTTAAGGGCTGTGAGAGCTTTACTTCGTTCCGATTACACATTGGTTGAACCTGACAGCGTAATGCTTTCCACGCCCGTTTTTGGGCAGTGCTAATAAGTCAATCCGATAATTGCTTATGCCCTATCCTTGCCTTTTGGCGGGCGTCTTTCAGCCGTTTGACCATCTATCATAACGGTGGTTCAGACACATTTTTGCTTTCGCTACGCATAAGTTCTTGCTCGACAGCTACCCCCCAAGGCTAGGAGTCTTCTGCCTTTTATCCCCGCTTTATCCTGTTAGTTGCTATCCAACAAAATAGGGGATATGCTTTTACCGCTGCACCTGCGGACTGGGACTTGACTTAATGCCTCACGAGCGAAATGTAATCAGTTATCACTAACTCCTCGGAGTCAGGCTAACCGTCCCTGGATAGGAGAACCTATCCATTTAGGCTAAACGAATCGCACACCGAAAATGATATCACTCCCTGCGATCGCCACTGCTTGTAATGCCAATATACGGTTGAGTACGGGGGCAAGTCACGCAGGTATGTCTTGCCAATTGCAGCCATTCTTTAATTGATAGAAGATTCCATCCAAGATTTCTCTCTTTGTCCAGTTGGATGGTAAGCGCCCCTGCTTCTTGGTAGGCAATATCGGATGTAGTATGGGTTCCATTATTTCCCATTCTGAGTCCGTTAGGCTGCTACAGTAAGGCATAGCTGCTGGATTTTGCTTTTAGGGTGACGTTACCACAAGACCGTAAAAGATCTCAAATAGACTCTATAAGTTCGCCATGTCGTACTCCTACTCTATGCAGGGTTTATCAGTAAGTCCTATTGACCTTACTGGGTTATAGCCCAACATTCGGTAGTAGAGTCCCTGTTGGGTAAGGAGTTCGGCGTGGGTACCAGACTCGAAAATCTCGCCTTCCTGCATCACAAAAATCCGATCGCAGTCTACGGCAGTTTCGAGTCGGTGCGTGACCAAGATGATGGTTCTGTTGCGCCGCAGACGTTGCAGAGTCTCTATGACCCACTGCTCGTGCTTCAAGTCCAGCGCATTCGTGGGTTCGTCGAGGATGAGTATGGGAGCCTCAGTGACGAGCGCTCGCGCGATAGCTAGGCGCTGTCGCTGTCCACCCGAGAGGTTTTGACCGCCCTCAGCGATTAAAGTATCATACTGCTCCGGCAAGGTTTCGATGAACTCGGCTGCCCCAGATTCAACCGCCGCCTTCCGAATATCGGAGAGCAGAGCATCCGGGCGACCGTAGGCGATATTTTCTGCGATCGTTCCGGGGAAAAGTGGGCTGCCTTGCGAGACGAGCGCCATGTGTTTGCGGACATCGGCAATCTTAAGGGTGCGGAGGTCAAAGCCGTCGAGAAGGACGCTGCCCGATGTCGGGTCATAGAAGCGCGGCAAGAGATTGAGCAGCGTACTCTTTCCCGTTCCGCTAGGACCCAAAAACGCCACCATCTGACCCGGCTCGATACTAGCACTGATGTTCCGTAAGACCCGTTGCCCAGAGTTGTACTCGAAGCTCACGTCGGCAAGTGCTAGTGTGCAGGGATGAACGGGAAGCGAGCGGGCATCAGGCTCATCTTTTATGGCAGGCGGCTCGTCAATGACCGTAAAGACGCGATCGCATGAAGCTACAAACGTCTGGATCTTAGTAGTGAACCCCAACACCCAACCTATCGGGTCCCAGAACTGCCCCAGGTACGCCATGAATACGAGCAGATCGCCCATGCTCACGCCGTTCGGCACCGGACGCAAGAACTGGTCGCGATAGACTAGGTATCCGCCGTAGCCTAAGATTACCCCGCTTCCCAGAGCGAAGACTACCTGAACCGCTAGCGGATAGAGGTTCTCTTGCCAATTGAGTCGCATGGATGCCTTGACGCTGCGTTCGACCACCTGCCCGAAGCGCCGCGACTCTGTTGCTTCTCGACCGAAGGACTGGATTAGCCCGATCAACTCTATAGCTTGCTGCATGGTTGAGGTCATCACCGCATCGGTCTGCTTCGACTCAAGGGCTCGACTCCTAATCCTTCCCTCGAAGTACCAATTCGCCAGTATTAGAAGCGGAGTGAACGAAAGCGCAAATACGGTGAGAAGGACGTGGCGCGACAGCATGATCCAGATCATCGCCGTCAGCGTTACCGATGCGGCAGTGGAGCCGATGAGCGTATCGATTACCCCCCACGGCCCGAGGCTGTCGTAGCTCAACCGATAGATTGCGTCACCCTGCGATCGGGAGCCGTGCCAGCCGAGACTCAGCGCCTGCATTTTGTCGTAGAGTTCGGTGCGAACCCGCAAGGTTCCGTTGTACTGGATGCGGTAGTTCAACATCCTACGGAGCATGAAAACGGTCTCGCTCAGGATTTTGATAATCATCGCGACGAACGCCATTCCGAAAATCCGGTTCAGCGTGCTTTCACCGAACGGAGCAAGAAACAGCGTATGAATCCAGTTGGATTTCGGAGTTGGTGATAAAACCGTATCGACTAGAATCGCCATCGGCCAGGCGTTGAGAAGGTTGAAAAGCACTGATGCTCCGATCAAAAGCAAGAGCGTGACGATCAGCCATAAGTCTTTGCGAAAGTAGGAAATGGAGCGCAGGACGATCGGCACCAACCAATGTTGATTAATTAACGGCATCACCATTTTTGGTGAATTCTTCTGGCTCTTCAAACGTGCTTTGAATGGAAAATTCATGGATGTGCTGGATGCCTCTAAGTAAGACAATGCACCAATTAGGAAGTTTCACCCCAGTCAGAGAAGCCAGAAATTAACTTTGGGTTTTAACCCCTGTTGTCAAGCAAGGCAGGTGGAATGTGAGATTATTCGACTGGTGCTAGATTTAAATAGAGTTTCGCTGTTTTCGATAGCTAGATAGAAAGCGAGAGCGCTTTGCTTCTTGGTGTGATGCGTCAGCGTTGCTTTCCCGAAAACGGTCGCAAAGTTGAGATTTTCTCAACTGTTCTAGCGGAGCTTCCCCCCTGTAGTCTTAAGCATCCAAGCAAAACCTCCATCAGTCACACAATAGGGCTAACGCCCTCGCCCAATAGATGACTACAATATTAGGGAAACCTTCAGTAAATCCAAAGCTCTCTGTTCCAAAGGAGCTGGCATTGTCAGCTTGTCAAAACTAACTGAAACCAGACGCAATTTAGGCTAGACTCGGTTTTTAGCGATTGTCGATAAATTTGTTATTAACGTCCGAAAACTTTAAAGTGGAAAGCTCTCAGAAGTACATTTTGTTGAAGCTTTCGGTTTTGCCAAAGTGGATGACTGAACCGCGACAACCCCGACCCTGACTCAGAAGCATTCAACCACTCCTCATCCTCGAACAACGACGACGTATGGTAAGCGTTGACACATATGCCCTTCTACGTAATAAGCTAACACACATAAAAACAGGTGTGCAAGCACCACCAGAAGTTGTATCGCTAGCAACAACACCCACAGCATCACTAATAGGGAAAACACCACCCACACAACCACCACAGGAAACTGCATTGCCAACTGCAACACCACCGCAGCCGGAAGCATGTGCACCAGACCCTGTACCCATCCAATCACAGGAGCCTAGTTTAATGAGCAAACTGCAAGCACCCGATAAAGAAGCGACGGTTAGGTTTACCGTCGATATGTCCGAAACTCTGCACCGTAAACTGTCGATGTTGCCTGCAAAGACGGGCCACAAGAAAGTGGATCAGAGTGCGGATGTTGTTGGAGGATCGTTTGAAAGAAGAGGCGTAGGGATAAGGATTCTGGCGTTGCTGATTCATGGTATGAATCACCTTTTCGCTTGATGTTACAAAACTCACCCTCCGAGGGCCTATAGCCATTCCGAAATCTTGAATTCATACCTGTATTCAGCAACGCCTCCAACTAGCTTGCTCCTTCTCATGAATGGTTGCCATCGCAATTGAGGGAAATTTTCAAACACTAAAGAAACGGTTTGCTATAAACTTTCATGTCTATTTGCTCCATTCGTCCCATGCTACCTTCGTCACTTTTGCGATGACTTCCTCGCGTATCGCATCGTTTGCTGGAGAATCTGAAACAAAAACTGCGATCGCCATGTGTTGCCCTTTCGGAAGCGTCACAAGTCCTACATCATTGGTTGCAGCCGTCACTCCATTTACAGTAGATGAAGTAGCAGTTTTGTGCGCCACAACTGTCCCATTAGGCAACAGTCCTTTAATTCGCTTTGGACCTGTAGTTGTCTGTGTCATCAATTGCCGCAATAAGGATTGACTAGATTTTGAAAGCCCTTTTCCCTCATGAAAAGCGCGTAACAAAACGACGGTAGCATTAGGTGTCGCATAGTTACGATACTTCACTGCTGGGTCTTGCGCTAGCTCCTTCTCCGTATTAGCAACAACAATATCGTTGATGCCAAGACTACGCAAATACTTCGTGACAATCCTTGGCTCACCGACTTGTCGTAACAGCACATTACAAGACGTACCATCACTCTCAGAAACCATGTACTTTAATAGTTCAGCCAGACTGAATTCCCTTCCCTGGGATTTCTCGTCGAGAATCCGACTACCCTGGAGGACATCACTGGTTTCAACACGAATTTTCTGAGCTAGCTTCAATTTTCCTTGGTCTACTTGAGCCAGAACCGCCATCGCAATCGGAAACTTGTAAACACTCTGCATTGGAAATTGCTGATCTCCATTCAGAGATACTGTCTCTCCGGTTTCTAGCACGGTAGCTGTCACCCCAACACGCCCTTGAGCAGCGTGAGAGATTTGTTGAATGCGATCGCGTAATTCGTTTGTGCGATCGGCGTTGGATATTGTGATTCCGCTGGGCGCACTTGTTTGGTTGTTGGGGGTGTCTTCTCTATTACTGGAGTTAATGCTTGTGCAACCAAAAGTGAGTAAAAACAAGCAAAATGTGTAAAGCCAAGCTTTTTTAATCAGTGGAATCATGTCAATAGTTCTCGGTTATGGTTAAGCCGTATTAAGGATAGAAAAAGGGTAAATTAAGACTTCAATGTTATGAGATGTGGTTCTTTGTAGGGTCTAAAGGTAATAAAAAGTGGATGGGGTGGCTATAGATGTTCTGAGCAAAGAAATTGTTGCGGTGTATATTGGCAGCAGAGATGAGTTGGGAGCTAAAGGATTATGCAATTCTTTACCACCTGTTCCAGAGTCAATGTGATCTTCTTAGTTACAGAGATTTCTTGCCGATATACTAGACAATTTTTCCCACCAAAAGACACAAAGGCATAGCCAAAAATAGTGGCTTAACAAATTATAGAGAAATATTTAATAATACAATGCGACAAAAAACATCCATTTTAGGGATAAAAGCTTTCTTGTTTTCTAAAAAATTCTCTAATCATATTGGGCTACCTGGCATTTTATTCATCATTACAACGCCTCCTTAACTTGTTGAAAGCAGTCATAGTATATAGTATCCTGACTATGGAGCACTACCCCCAAAGGAATGTCCTGACTTTAATAACACGAAATTTTAGTCATCTCCGTAGCTATTTACTACCCGCCAGAGTAGCTTTCCGTTTTCTCCAACGATAACCAAGTCCTACAATACCAAACATCGCCAATCCTGCCATAGAAGATGTTTCTGGAACTCCAACGCTGGTGAGGCTGACATTCGGATCGACGCCATCACCTTGAGAGTAAATATAATCAAAGGCAGCTCGATCTTTAAGCATATTTGCACGCAAAAACAGGGCGCTCCAACGGGCGATCGTTTCAATACCAAAGGCTGGCTCTAATGTAGGAGTATTGAGGTCGGGGTTCGCACCAGCAGGGTTATTAACATCGGTAAGGCCGAAATGATTGGCACCCGTAACAGTAATCAAAGTTTTGGGTGGTGTTTGAATTTTATCAAAGGTGCTTTGAGCTCGCTCTGGAAGGGCGACACCATCAATATCGCCTTGAATCAACGCCACTGGAATGCCATCATTAGCGATAGGGACAAATTCCTTTGAAATCGGATTGCGTAAGTTGGCTCCAAAAAATCCACCTGCTAAGAGTTCTTTCGGGCGCGTAAATGGCTCTTGACACAAATACAATTCTGGGAGGCAATTATTACCAATCACTGATAGCCCCACTGCACCACCGAAATAATGACCCAATAAACCAAGGCGCTGTGTATCGACAACAGACGAAATCGGAGATGTGGTCTTTGTATTTTCGATCGCCATTTGAGACAAAACCGCCCCAATTTGCGAAGTTTCTGACAGCAAGCTAGGCGGTGAGTTGGGATTGATGGGCAAAGGGCGGAAATGGTTAGGAACGACTACCACAAAGCCATACCGCGCCACGAGGCTAGCGTAATCTGAATAAAAGGATTTATCTACAAGCGCACCTTGCCATAAAAGTACGATCGGGAAAGAATACTTGCCCGAATTAATATCAGATGGTTTAGGGTAATAAATGTCTGCTAAATCCTTATTAGCAGATATCGTGGTACTGTAAAACCTGGTTTCTTTAAATGGCGGTGAATAATCGATAGTTGCGGCGGAGGTTTTGCCATCAAAGACCACAATAAAGGCAGCAAGTGTACAAACAAATGAAAATTGTTTAGACAAGAAATAAGGTTTATAATTAATCATTAATTTTAGTTTAAAAGGGCGTACATAAGCTATCAAAAAAAAACGCAAGTCGGCCACGGCTGGTAAGTAAGGACTCAGGAATTATTTAAGCTGGATGAGAGGTAGCTCTTAGGAGTACCAAGCTATCTTTTTAAGAGTTTGGAAGTTGTAGCCGTTTAAAATCTTAGCGATTTACAGCTTTTGTGGCTTGTTTTGTGCTGGTAGCCTAAAAACGCTGCCTTAAATCTATGCTCCAGACCAATCGAGTAAAATCTACCTAAAGGTATAAAGTTAATTTTAGCTTTAGTTAGATGCGAAATATAGTTCATATTGCATGAGTTCGCTAAAGAGCTCTGTTGACTATAGCAATTCCTAGCCAGGTGAGAAGTTAGATGGCTGATAAATCAGGTGTCAGATCCCCTGCGTATTAAATCCGTTGAATGAGTTTATCCAGTCCAATTCCCAGCTACTATCGGTTAAAGGAGATGAGAGCGTCGGATAGAATCTGTTAATCAAGGACTTGATGAATGCAACTAGAAGATGAGTAGTATTTGGTTGCGCCTAATCCTCCAAAGCAGAAGCCAAATGTAGAAAATATCCTTGGCGTAGGAGCGAAGCGACTTGCAAGCGGGCATATTGGCTACTCCCCCCGACTCAGGAACGATCGCTCATAATGGAAATGAAAGTGAGCAAAGTTTATTGCCGTTGAATAGGGGCAAGCGTTCACATTTAGCAAGAACAGCAGTATATACAGCACTTCCGGATGTTATGAGGTACAATAAAATCGACTAAAAATAATATACCAATGAAAGCATACTCAGTAGA
>NZ_JAUBRM010000153.1:0-8588 GCF_036701905.1 Microcoleus sp. MON2_D5 | reverse complement strand
AGGTACTGGAATAATAATGAATCCTCCTGTATTTATTGTTTTAAGCACTGCCTAGCCCTTAACTGAACCGTATTGATCAATAGCTGTGCGATCGAGCTTTTTGATTTTCCCATCCCTGAAGTGCTACGAAGCTACTGCAAAATCTGTGTACTGCCGCATCCCAGGCTCGTGAAAGGCCAAAACAATATCTTCCTTGGGAACTCCAGCGCGCACCGAATCCGTTGCAATCCCATCTTCTGTCCAGTCTTCCTCAATCCAGAATTTGCGATGGCGAATCCGAACGTACACAGTCATCCCGGTAATGCGATCGCCCTTTGGTCAGTCTAGGTTCATCCAGATGTAATGACCGTTTTGCTCGTCTGCAATCAAGAATGTCTCGATGTCTTGTTGAGAAGAGCGATCGCACAATTCTATATACTCGGTCAAAATACGCTTAATTAGTTTGGGATACTCTGTTAGTTTTTCCATTGCACAATTTCCTCTACTTCTGTATTACTGCAAAGTTATTTATTTTGGAAGTGTTGCTGATGTGGTTGTATAATGGCAATACCGTAATGAAAGGAAATTAGATGATGCAGGATGCTGCATCCCTAGCAGAAGAGATTGTTCAAGGCAAAGGCTATGTTTTATTGCCAGAACTCTTCACGTCCAGGGAAATTTCAGAAGCCAGATTGCACATTCTCAAGCAGGCCACAGAACAGCCAGCAGGACGCTTTTTGAAGACGGGTGAGCGATCGCGGCTATACAGATTGCTGGATGAAGCAGCAATTTTTGAGCAAATGGTACAGCATCCACGAGTTATTGAAGTTGTAGAGGCGATTTTGGGAAGCGATATGACCCTGGGCGGATTCTCTGCCCATATCCTCTATCCAGGTGCTACGAATATGGGAGCACACGTCGATTATCCCTACTTCACCATGACTCCTCCCTATCCAGCAACACCGGTGATGGAAGTTCAAGCAATCTGGATGATGGAAGACTTTACAGAAACCAACGGTGCTCCTTTGTTTGCAGCAGACACCCAGAAACTGTGCCAATTTCCAGACAAAAAAAAGTTTGCGGAATTAGCCAAGAAAGTCACTGGAAAAGCAGGCTCAGTTGTTCTTTCCCACGGTCTTTGTTGGCACGACACATCAATTAATCACTCAGACCAGCCACGTGTTTCGGTACTAGGAAATTACAATCCAAAATTTATCCGACCATTGGAAAACCCAGCTCAGCAAATGTCGCCAACTTTCCTAGAACAAGCCAGCCCAAAACTGAAACAGTTACTCGGTTATGAGTTTCATGCTGCTATTTTCAAGGATGTGCAGATGTTGCAGTACCACAACAGTGTTGCAGCGGAATGACACTTTTTCCTAGATCATGGTTTATCAACTTCCTTACGCAGCAAAACTATTAGCAAGTCTTACTGTAGGTCTATCTGCACGGGTTGGCAATCGCAAATAACTTCCAGGTAGCGTGGCAAGAAATTAATAACAAATTGAAATTGTTAAAACCTTGTGTATTTAGTTAAACAGCAAAGTTATTTTTTGGGGAATGATTGCTTGGTTGTAGGGTGGTAATACCTTATTTCCCTAGAGCCTTGCTAAGGATACTGGCAACCGCTGAACATGAACGTTATATTTATTGCGAAAGAAAGCTATGAATCTTCTTGCGATTGTAAATGAAATTATAGAATTGGCAGAAACAGATAATTTTTTGGGGAGGACAGATGTCTCCTTGGCATTTTTTTACGGTGGGGGCAATCCTCTCTACTTCTTCGCAAACGAAAATATCATCAAATATCGTGACGCACTATCAAGGGCATTTGATTCAGATGAGGAAATTAAAAGAACCTATACGTTAAACAAATATGAATCTCTGCTACAAGAGCATTTTAGAGAGTGTTTTTCAAAAAAATGCTTAGCTAAAAACGAGGATGTATCATCGTTTGTGGAAAAGCTTAAGGCGGAAAGTATAAAAACATTTTCTGTATTTCGAGACATACATGGAATAGTTTTAAACAGCCCCACAAGTCCCTTGTTATTGGGTGGTTACACAATATACGAGTTTGCTTCACAAAAAGAGTTTTTTGAGTCAATTTTTGACTCAAAAACAGATTCATTTCTGGAAATATGGGGCAATGACAATCCAGAATATTTAATTGAATGGAAGGCTGAAGCAAGAGACTGTGAAAAAGCAATTGAAATTGCTGACGAACATTTTGAGCGATTCGAGCTTATCCTAAGATATGTCCTTGGTTCCGCCACAAATCGCTTTGAAGTTGGCGTTTTAAACTACCAAGGCTGGCGTCATCGTAAAGCTTACATATTGTCTGTGGGGGAAGTGTCAAACTCATGGACTAGGCATGGCCCAAGAGAGCCGATACCACTTGATGATCCATATTTGGTAAAGGAGGATACTGGATATCACACTGTTTGGAGTTTTACTACAAAGAAAAATCTTAATAAGTTTCAAAAAAGAATTATGTTGGCAGTTGAATGGATCGGGCAATCAATAGCTGATCCCTCACCACAAAGTGCTTTTATCAAGGCGGCTATCGCTCTAGAAATTATCTTTACATATAACGAAAGGGACATTATTACTCCCTCAATTATGAATCAAATTTCTGAAAGTATAGCTCTTATATTAGGCAGCTCCGTCGATGAAATATTAAAACTCGAATCAAGCGTAAAAAAATTGTATGGCTTGAGATCGAAGATTGTACACTCTGGTCACAAAAATATTAGTCAAGCAGATTATAAAACTCTGGTTGAAATAGCACGTTCTGTAATAATAAAGATACTCACATCAGACAAGCTTAATTGCGTTGATTCTGTAGAAGAGTTATATACTATTCTCAAAAAAATTAAGTATTCTGGTGATGCAATATAACCAAGCGCTGAAGTCTGATAAATTACTCGCTGAGCTCATAATTTACTCTGGCACCCCCAGTCAATACAGCTATAACTCCTGCTCAAACAATAGCCATTAAAGTAGTTGATAGTTGGTAATCAATCGCTCGTGAGGAATAGGTAATTACTGCTGAGTAACAGCCATTACCCATTCCTCATCCTAAACCCTAGCTACCGCCAATTCGAGCGACATCGCGAGCGTTTTCTTCAAATGCAGCCGTCAGCGCATCATCACCGCTTAAACCCGATGCGATCGCCCTTTCAATAGCCTGCAACACCCGCTTATAATCCCTTGGCATCACCTTCACAAACACCGGCACCATCTCATCCCACGCAGCCAGAACCTTCGATGCCTTCGCACTTCCAGTCAAATCAACGTGAGTTTGAAGCATCTGCCGCAAATCGCTAATTTCCTCAACATCCTCCAATTTTTCCAAATCCACCATCGACATATTGCAGCGAGTTGCAAAATCGCCCGCTTCATCCAAAATGTAAGCAACACCGCCACTCATTCCCGCAGCAAAATTGCGCCCGGTTTCACCCAAAACTACAACTTTGCCGCCAGTCATGTACTCGCAACCGTGATCGCCCACACCCTCAACTACTGCGTTAACGCCGGAGTTACGCACCCCAAAACGTTCGCCCGCAATCCCTCGGATGAAAACCTCGCCGGATGTCGCGCCGTAAAGCACTACGTTACCGACAATCACGTTTTCTTCCGCGACGAAGGTAGAATCTGGCGACGGATACAAGATGATTTTGCCGCCGCTGAGGCCTTTGCCGAGGTAGTCGTTAGCTTCGCCTTCGAGCTCCAGGGTGACACCCTTGGGCACAAAAGCCCCAAAGCTTTGCCCGGCGCTGCCTTGGAAGTGCAGGTGTACCGTGTCATCCGGCAAACCTTCCCAGTGGCGTTTGGTGATTTCGTTGCCGAGAATTGTGCCGACAACGCGGTTGACATTGGTAATGGGCAGTTTGGCGTGTACTTTTTCGCCATTTTCGATCGCACCTTTGCACAAATCCAACAACACAGTCATGTCGAGAGACTTGGACAAACCGTGATCCTGCGCCATCTGACAATAGCGCCCGACATCCGCCCCAACTTCCGGCTGATAAAGGATTTTCGAGAAATCCAAACCCTTAGCCTTCCAGTGTTCCACAGCTTGCTGAGGTTCCAAAACATCAGTGCGGCCAACCATTTCATTCAGCGTGCGGAAGCCCAACTGCGCCATAATTTCGCGGACTTCCTGGGCGACGAAGGTCATAAAGTTTACCGTGTGCTCTGGGTCGCCGGTAAAGTTTTTCCGCAGCAGCGGGTCTTGCGTCGCCACGCCCACCGGGCAAGTGTTGAGGTGACACACGCGCATCATGATGCAGCCCAATGTCACCAGCGGCGCGGTCGCAAAACCGAATTCCTCAGCACCAAGCAAGGCAGCAATTACTACATCGCGGCCGGTTTTCATTTGACCGTCAGTTTCTACGACAATCCGGCTGCGGAGATTGTTGAGTACCAAAGTTTGGTGAGTTTCAGCCAGTCCCAATTCCCAAGGTAATCCCGCGTGTTTGATCGAAGTTTGCGGCGAAGCGCCGGTACCGCCGTCGTAGCCGGAAATCAACACGACATCGGCGTGGGCTTTCGCAACCCCGGCCGCGATCGTCCCGACTCCAACTTCCGACACGAGTTTGACGCTAATCCGCGCTTCCCGGTTGGAATTTTTCAAGTCGTGAATCAATTCGGCCAAATCTTCGATCGAATAAATGTCGTGGTGAGGAGGAGGCGAAATCAATCCCACACCCGGAGTCGAGTTTCGCACCTTCGCAATCCACGGGTATACTTTTTTACCGGGCAACTGTCCGCCTTCACCTGGTTTCGCGCCTTGGGCCATCTTGATTTGCAGTTCCCGCGCTTGGGAAAGATACAAGCTGGTAACGCCGAAACGCCCGGAAGCAACTTGTTTGATCGCGCTGTTTTTCGAGTCGCCGCGATCGTTCGTCCAAGTGTAGCGATCGGGATCTTCGCCGCCTTCACCGGTGTTCGATTTGCCACCAATGCGGTTCATCGCCACAGCTAAAGATTCGTGGGCTTCCTTAGAAATCGAACCGTAACTCATCGCCCCAGTTTTAAAGCGTTTGAGAATAGATTCGATCGGCTCAACTTCCTCAATGGGTATCGATTCCCGCTGCTTGAATTGCAACAAACCGCGCAAGGTAAAATGCTGCTGGTTTTGTTCATTAACCAGCCCCGAATACTGTTTGAAAAGCGTATAACTGCCCTCCCGCACCGACTTTTGCAGCGCATGAATTGTCTGCGGACTAAACAAATGCGCCTCGCCTTCTTTCCGCCACTGATATTCGCCGCCAACATCGAGAGTATGTCCGCTGGCTGGGCGGTCTGGGAATGCGTGATTATGGCGTAAAATTGCTTCTTGGGCGATGACTTCGAGGTCTACGCCTTCAATCCGCGAGGCTGTCCAAGCAAAGTATTTATCGACTACGGATTTGTTTAAGCCGATCGCCTCAAATATCTGCGCGCCGCGATAACTTTGAATTGTGGAAATCCCAATTTTCGAGGCAACTTTCGTCACCCCTTTAGTGGCGGCTTTGATGTAGTTTTTGCAAGCAGCTTTGTACTCGACATTTAGCAGCAATCCTTCGCGGATCGAATCGGCGATCGTCTCAAAGGCCAAATACGGATTAATCGCACCGCAACCATATCCAATAAGTGTCGCAAAGTGATGCACTTCGCGCGGTTCACCGGATTCGAGAACGAGTCCCGCCCGCGTGCGCGTACCTTTACGGATCAAGTGGTGGTGCAGGCCCGCAACTGCCAGCAGCGCCGGAATTGGGGCTTTGTCTGGACTGATACCCCGATCGCTCAAAATGATGATATTCACCCCGGAGGCGATCGCGCTGTCTGCTGCTGCAAAAACCTCTTCTAAAGCCTGTTCAAGACCTTTCACACCGCTTTTGGGGTCAAACAAAATCGGCACCGTGATGGACTTGAAATTGCCCTCATTTACGTGTTGGAGCTTAGCTAATTCTTCATTGCTGAGAATTGGCGTTTTCAGTTCAATTAAATGACAGCTTTCCGGTTCCGGTTTGAGCAAATTGCGTTCAGCGCCGATCGTAGTTTCGGCAGAAGTTACAATTTCTTCGCGGATAGAATCAATCGGCGGATTGGTAACTTGAGCAAACAACTGCTGGAAGTATTCATAAAGCAGTTTTGGTCGATTGGAAAGCACCGCCAGCGGCGTATCGGCACCCATCGCGCCGACAGCTTCCACGCCATCTTTCGCCATCGGTGCTAACAGCAACCGCAGTTCTTCAAAGGTGTAGCCAAAGGCCATTTGCCGCTGCAATAATGTTTCGGGATGAGATTCTGCTACTGCCGGCGCATCTTTCAGTTTGGCGATTTCGACCATGTGCTGGTCGATCCACTGGCGGTACGGGTGTTCTGTGGCGATTTTGGTTTTAATTTCCTCGTCAGAGACGATGCGGCCTTCCTCCGTATTTACCAGGAACATCCGCCCCGGTTGCAAGCGACCTTTTGATACAATTCGTTCTGGGGCGATCGGCAAAACTCCGGCTTCCGATGCCATAATTACCAAGTCGTCTTTGGTGACGCAGTAGCGGGAAGGGCGCAAACCGTTGCGATCGAGCACTGCCCCGATCGATGTACCATCGGTAAAGGCGATCGAAGCTGGGCCGTCCCAAGGTTCCATCAAGCAAGAATGGTATTCGTAGAAAGCCTTTTTCTCGTCACTCATGGACTCGTGGGCTGTCCAAGGTTCGGGAATCATCATCATTACAGCGTGCGGCAAAGAACGCCCGGCCAAAGTCAGCAATTCCAAAGCATTGTCAAAAATCGTCGAGTCGCTGCCTTCGATATTGATTAAATTGGGGATTTTCTTTAAGTCATCGCCGAATAGTTCCGACTCGAACAGCGATTGCCGCGCGTGCATCCAGTTAATGTTGCCGCGCATCGTGTTAATTTCGCCGTTGTGGGCGATGTAGCGGTAAGGGTGCGATCGTTCCCAACTCGGAAAAGTATTCGTGCTGAAGCGCGAGTGAACCAGGGCTAGAGCGCTTTCCATGTCGGGGTCATGCAAATCGGGATAGTAATCGCCGACTTGCACCGGCATTAACATACCCTTGTAGACGATCGTCCGGCAGGAGAGTGTGGAATTATACCAGTATGGGTCTGTGTTAGTCCTGCGGATGGCGTTGTGAGCACGCTTGCGGATGACGTACAGTTTCCGCTCGAAAGCCGCCTCATCGATACCTGCGGCGCGCCGGAGGAACACTTGCTGCATGAAGGGTTCGCTAGATTTGGCGGTGTCGCCGAGGGACGAGTTGTTGGTGGGAACATCGCGCCAGCCCAGCACTTCCTGGCCTTCTTCGGCGGCGATTTCCTCAAAAATGCGTTTGCCGTTTTCGCGTTCAGTTTGATTTGGCGACGAGTAAATCGCGCCAACGCCGTACTCGCCGGCTTCGGGAAGTTCGATGTTTAGGGCCGCGGTTACTTTCTTCAGAAACTTGTGGGGTACCTGCATCAAAATCCCCGCCCCGTCTCCAGTGTTGGGTTCGCAGCCGCACGCGCCCCGGTGGTCGAGGTTCAAGAGGATTGTCAGCGCCTGCTCGACAATTTCGTGGGATTTGTTACCCTTCATGTGTACGATGAATCCGACTCCGCAAGCGTCGTGCTCGAACTGCGGATCGTACAGACCTTGCTTTTGTGGCAGTCCGTTGCTGTTCATTTTGATGCTCCTGTCAAAGTGGCGAAAAGATGTTGATCTAGAGTAGAGGATGGGATGCCGATCGCTCTAGTATCATGTATTATATGTGGATCTACTCAATTGGGTAGAGCTACCAAAAAATCCCAACTTATTCGATCCGAGTAAAAAAATAGTTAAAGCCGATAACTTAACTATGGAACCCGGAGGTTAAAGATTTATGCTTAAAGACTCTTCAATTATTAGCGTATCTCCTGAGATTATGGGTGGAACCCCAGTATTTGCTTGTACGAGGGTTCCGGTACAAACACTTCTGGACTATCTAAAAGCAGGAGAATCCATTGATGATTTTTTAGATGGATTTCCAACCGTAAGTAAAGAGCAAGTTATCGCGTTGCTGGAACAGGTAGAAAAACAGCTCGTTGGCATGGTAGCATAACGCATGAAGCTTCTTTTGGATGAGTGTATAGATCGCAAATTTGCCAGATAATTTGTTGACTATGAGATAAAAACCGTTCCACAAATGGGATGATGGGCAGGTGTAAAAAATGGTCTTATTCTTGCACTTGCAGAAGCAGAGTTTGATGTTTTAATCACCGTCGATCGCAACTTATCATTTCAACAAAATTTACCACAGTTTGATATTGCGGTAATTGTTCTACAAGCACCATCTAATCGCTTGGGTGATTTGAAGCCTTTAGCTTCAAAAGTTTTAGCGATTTTAGCAATGGCAACTACTGAACAAGTTACGATTGTCAGTGCATAGTTTTAATAAATACTCTCTATGCAGTTATTCCCAACTACTCAATCCCCGATCGCCAATCCACTCTATAATAACTTTATCGCACTGTTAATCCGAGGGTGCATCTCAGTTTTGCAAATACATCAAGTGGAAAGTTGACCATTGAGATAAGCACAGCGCAGAGAAAGGATAGAGGCAACACTCTCGATATTCCACTGC
>NZ_JAUBRM010000152.1:0-8616 GCF_036701905.1 Microcoleus sp. MON2_D5 | reverse complement strand
TATCCTTTCTCTGCGCTGTGCTTATCTCAATGGTCAACTTTCCACTTGATATATGTGCAAAACTGAGATGCACCCTAATAATCTCCCTCCTGTATCCTCTTTGTCAATACCCCCTGACCTGAATCCTTACGATTTAAAGGCTAATTAATCATGTTCAAAATGTTAGATTGCGATGTTGCGAAGTCCGACGAGGGTTGAAACCTCCGTCTCATAGCTGAAGTCCTCTTCAGAGGACTTCTGAGAAGAATTTCAATGGTAATTAACAATTTTCAAAATGTCACCCTTAATTAACATTGTGCACATCTTCAGTCCTCTTTCAGAGGACTTTCGCTATGAGACAGGGGTTTCAACCCCTGACGGAGTATGGGACTGACGACAAATCCGAATCGCCTTTTCAACCTCTGGCGGACTATGGGACTGACGACCAATCCCGGCAATTGTTGCTACAATCAAAAAAACCAACCGCCTCAAAATCTCCCCAATGTTGGATAAAATATGGCGATTCCTCAAACAATTTATTCAGCGGGTTTTCCGCACTTTTTCCCAGGATTTTAACCCCCCCTGGCCCCCCCTTGGTAAGGGGGGGGAACAAGAGGAAACAAATCTTGCTTCCCCCCTTACTAAGGGGGGACTGAGGGGGGTTCCTCCAACTTTGACTGATGCGGAATACGAGGCGAAGTTGATGGAACTTCTCGAAGGGGTGAATCAGGGCTGGGGAAGGGGGGATGTTGCGGAATTCTTAATCGCAAAACGCATTAAAAATGGTGATTGTGCGGCTTGGTTGCGGAGGTTTGAGGCTCGATTGTTGGCGGGCGCGCAGGGGAGTACAGCGTCTGCGGATGCGGTGGTATCGCTTCAGGAATTGGCGCGCAGGTTGGAGTTGTTGGGTAGAGTTGCGGGCGGGGAATTGGGAGAGTGCGCGGGGAATGTTGGTAGGGAGATTTTGGTTGAGTTTCCGCTATCTTCGGTTGAGGGGGATGAGGGGGGAGAGGATGTTGATGGAGAGGCTGAGAAATGGAAAAAGCGAGGAAATGAGCAATCTGATTTAGGGGATTTTGAAGGGGCGCTGAAGTCTTACGACAAAGCCTTAGAATTCAAACCAGATTTTTACCGAGCCTGGAACAGCAGGGGTATTATACTTTGCGATAATTTAAAAAGATATGAAGAGGCGATCGCATCTTTTAACAAAGCCTTAGAAATCAAACCAAATTTTCACGTTGCCTGGTACAATCGGGGCGTTGCACTGCGTAATTTAGGCAGATTTGAAGAGGCGATCACCTCCTACGACAAAGCCTTAGAAATTAAACCAGATTTACACGTTGCCTGGACTAATCGGGGCATTTCACTGGATGATCTAGGCAGAGTTGAAGATGCGATTGCCTCCTGGGACAAAGCCTTAGAAATCAAACCAGATTATCACGAAGTCTGGAACGATCGGGGCGTTGCACTGGGTAATTTAGGCAGAGTTGAAGATGCCATCGCCTGCTTCGACAAAGCCTTAGAAATCAAACCAGATTTACACGGAGCCTGGAACAATCGGGGCCTTGCACTGGGTAATTTAGGCAGAGTTGAAGATGCCATCGCCTGCTTCGACAAAGCCTTAGAAATCAAACCAGATAAACACGAAGCCTGGTACACTCGGGGCTATGCACTGGGTAATTTAGAAAGATTAGAAGAAGCGATCGCCTCCTACGACAAAGCCTTAGAAATCAAACCAGATTATCACGAAGCCTGGATTAACCGTAGCCAGGCAGTCAACGCACGTGGATTTAACCAGCTAGTTTATGAAATCTTACAGGTAAAATTCCCTAAATCTCCACCAGTAACCAGAACTATTGTAACTCACAACCTGAAGCAGCGTGGCTATGAAGGCACAATATTAACATTACAAGCAGGCTTAGAGTATTGCCGGCCAAATACCCACCCTGAAGGATATGGATTGTTGCATCGAGCAATCGGAAATGCTCACTACCAGCGCGGAAAACTCAATTCTCCCAACACCTATTGGAATAAAGCCACCATCAGCTACGACGAAGCCCTCAAAACTCTAACCAAAGATGCTTTCCTAAAACTGCATCTAGAAGTATGGCAGAAATTAATCAAAACCTTAGTCAGCTTAAAGCAAACTGACGAAGCCAATAAATTACAGCGAGATGCAACCGATTTATTACAACGCTTACTAAAACAGCAAAACTATTCCCAACTCACCCAACAGCAACTCACCGACAAATTAGTTAGCTTTGAACAGTTAACCGTAAATATCTTCATCCAATCGGGGCTATTTGCCCACGCCTTAGCCACAGCCGAAACCGATAAAAATGTCTGCTTATCTTGGCTGCTGGATGCCTTGCCCATTCCCGATTACGAAACAGAAGAAACAGTCACTCACTCACAAATTCAGCAACTTCTAAATCCCACAACAGCCGCGATTTACTGGCATCTCAGCGACGCATCCCTGACAACATTCATCATTAAATCCGATGGCTTGTTGTCTCCCGAAAACTGTTTCAGCGATTTTCCAGATAAATTTGAAGAATGGGTAAAGGAGTGGAATCAACAATACACCGATTATCAATCTCAGGAGAAAACAAGCCAACAAAATCATCCTTGGCGTGCGGGAATGGCAAGTAAATTTTCCCGACTCAAGGAAATCCTGAAAATTGATGTCATTGAACAGAAATTAGAGGGGATTACCGACTTAATTCTGATTCCTCACCGGGACTTGCACCGCTTCCCAATTCATGCTTTGTTTAGTCGTGATTTTGTGGTTAGTTATTTGCCTAGCGCGGCAGTTGGGATGAATTTGCAACATCGGTTTAGCGGAATCTCTCGTTTATCTCCAAGTTCAGATCCCCCTAAATCCCCCTTAAGAAGGGGGACTGTGAATGAGTCAGTCCCCCCATCCGAAGATACATTGAACACTCTTGTCCCCCCCTTCTTAAGGGGGGTTAGGGGGGATCAAAAACCTGAAAACCCAGCCGAAATCTCTGATTTACCTCCCAGTTCAGATCCCCCTAAGTCCCCCTTAAGAAGGGGGACTTTGAATACTGGGGATCTAGCCATCCTCAGCATCGAAAATCCCCACAGCGTAAGTATCGATAAAAACGGCCAAGAAAAAACATTCGCCCCTCTCCCCGCCGCCGAAATCGAATCGGAAATTATTTGCCGAATGTTTCCCAAATCTACCCGACTGGGAAAAGACGCAGCCACCCTCGATGAAGTCAAAAGATTATTGCAACAGCCGCACGATGTTTTTCACTTCACCGGCCACGGCAGCTATAATTTTGATAATCCCCTAGAATCCACTTTATACTTAAGCGGCAACCACCGATTGACTGTCAGAGAAATTATCAAACATGACCTCCGCAACTACAAATTAATCTGCCTTCCCGCCTGCGAAACCGCATTGACTGACAAACAAACAATTCTCGCCGAATATGTAGGATTGACTAGCGGTTTTATGCGCGCGGGAGTTGGCTGTGTCGTCAGTACCCTGTGGCCCGTAGAATCCCGTGCGAGTGCGTTATTAATGATTTATTTTTACCAACGGTGGCGAGAAGTCGGCGATTCTCTGCCCGTCGCTTTAATAAATGCTCAAAAATGGCTGCGAGAAGCCACCCGCGAGGATTTAGCCGCCTGGCATCAAGGGGAAATTGACAAGATTTCCGCAAACAGCCGCGAAGTTCCTGAAGTTAAATTTATGCTGAACCGATTCTTTAACAGGAATCGCGAAGCGTTGGCTAAAATGGAATTAGACCCACCTTATCAGCATCCCTACTATTGGGCTGCTTTCACTATCACAGGATTATGAACGACACGCAAGACGAGATTTTCAAAGCTTTTATTGTGGCGCTACTGCAACAAACTGAACCGTTGCCCGCAGCCGTCCAATCTGAGTGCAATAAAATAGGTGAAAATTTCACAATTATTGATATCGAAAGACTTGCAAAATCGCATCCCCCTTTGCTGGTGGCTTATAACGAAGCTGATGGTTGGTTAGTGAATCACAGCAGCCAACGCAGCAAAGGATTAGATTTTGTGCCGAATGCTGAATTTGAAAATAACAACACTACTACCACCGAAACTGATAACACCTCTAGCGACATCAGCGATTTGACAAATTTGCCGGAAATTCTCAAAAAAATCGAGGCAAAAGTCCAGCCGCGCGGGTTTCGAGAATTCCTCAGAAAACTTTTGCAAGCTAAGGACTCCGTGCAAGCAAGCCGAGATACAATCTTATTGTCGATCGCAGACGGTTTGGCCCATGAGTAACGAGAATTTGCTAATCTACCCGACTGTTGATTTGTTTATCTACGATTTAGCAGACGGTAGCGGGCAAAATGAGGACAAGATTAGCCAAAATCGCGAACAGTTTTGGCAAAAGATTTATGCCGACCAAATCTCTGCGCCGCAGCTAGAAAAACTAAAACAAGCTGAAACGGAAACTGCTGATTATATCGAGTTACTGGGCGACCCAAAAATAGCAGCATTGGAGTCTCCCCTCGATGGCTATTCCTATCCCGTCAAAATCGGCGATACTTATGCGGCACAATTTGACTTGTCTGGCAAAATAGAACCCGACGAGAATAAGAAATTTGCACCCAAAGAAATCGATTGTTTAGAATGGCTGAAACAACAAGTAATCTCCCGTGTCAATCCACCGGCTACCATCGGTCAAAGTTGGCTGGTTTGGGGACAATTGACGGTTGATGACCAAGACGCTTTATCAACTGCTAAAAATTGCTACACCAAAATGAATCTATTCCCCAATGCTAAATGGGAAAGAGACTTACAAACCGAAGGACAATTTTTAGGTGCAAATTTTTACGAATTGTGGCTACCACCGGGGGATAGGGGCAATATCAGCCAAAATTATCATGTCTTAATTTGCTTGTTTCCCTACAACAGCGGTCAATCAATTCGCGATATCAGCAAGACTGTCGAGAAACTTTATACGCATTTGATGCGATTATTTGCCTACCGCAATAAGGTGATTTGGGCTTACACTCAAAGCCGCCAACTTAAAGCTGACCTCAAGGATGCTTCGCGGACGATTCAACAAATTGTCACCCAACTCCCGGAACAGGTGAATACCCGTAAAGTTGACCTGAAAGAATTGCAGCAAAGTTTAGTTAATTCCTTGACTATTTTCTCGGCTTATGATAATTATATCCGCAGATGGGAAGAGCAAGAAAATACCATCAAAACTAATCTAAAAAATTACGAAAAACGGCTGGGGACAATAGGCGATAAGATGGGGAGCGATAGAACAGATTTTAAATTTATGGAAAACTTCAGCATTTTTGCTACCGAGAAGTATGTATGTCAAATGGAAGCTGATAATAGGAGTTTAAGTGGAGGTTTGAGATTGCTAGAAAATGCAATTCAGACGATTAAAGGGATTAGTGAGATTGAGAGGGCTAAGAGCGATCGCACTCTAAATGTTACAATTGCAGCGGCTGGTGTGGGAATTGCCACCAGCGGAGTTTATGCCAGCACTTATGCTAGTAAAATCGACAGTACCCACAATCAAATCCCTGCGAATACAGTCTTTTGGTCTAGTATTGGTTGGGGATTTGTTGCAGGTGCGTTGGGTGCGATCGTCCTAATAGTAATTGGCAAGAAATGGCGCTAAAATAGTTGCAGGGGTTACGCATTCAGAATTTTGGAAACTCGATCCCCCCTAACCCCCCTTAATAAGGGGGGGACAAGAGTTGTTCAAAGTCCCCCTTGTTAAGGGGGATTTAGGGGGATTGAGACTTTGCAAAAAGCGATTTCAATCGCCGATTGAAATCGCTTTTCTACACATACAACAAAGTCCGCCTGCCCGGACTGAAGAGAGAAAAGAGATAATAAAATGACAACCGTTACTTTAAACTTAGATACTGTCGAACTAACAGATGAACAGTTTTACCGTTTATGCCAGATGAATCGAGATTGGCAATTTGAACGGACACCTAAAGGAGAAATCATTATTATGTCACCCGTAGGCGGAGTTAACGCCAATCGAGAAGCCTATTTAATTACAGATTTGGGCTTGTGGAACCGTAAAACGCAGCTAGGGATAGTGTTTAGTTCTTCTACAATTTTTCGCTTGCCTAATAATGGCGATCGATCGCCTGATGCCGCTTGGGTTAGCTTAGAAAGATGGTCTGCTTTAACAGCAGAAGAACAAGAGAAATTTCCGCCAATCTGTCCTGATTTTGTCATAGAATTGCGTGAAGCGAAGCTATCCCGTAGGGAATCGCCCCCAGACCCGCTGCGGCCGCTTCAGGAGAAAATGCAGGAGTATCTAAACAGTGGTTTACGCTTGGGTTGGTTAATTAATCCTCTAGACGAACAAGTGGAGATTTATCGCCCTTCTCGCGAAGTAGAGATTGTACAATTTCCTGTAAGTTTATCGGGAGAAGATGTCTTGCCTGGATTTGTGCTTAATTTGCCGATGATTTGATATTGCATCAAACTTTTTCTGTTTCCAACTGTATTTTCTTGGGACAAATATCATCATCGTACCAACCAGTCAAAGCCACCGCCAAAGCATCCGCCGCATCATCGGGTTTCGGAATATAACCCAACTCTAACTCCCGCGCCACCGCCTCTTGCACTTCGGATTTATCCGCATTACCGCGCCCGGTCAAAGCTTGCTTAATTTGAGCCGGCGTAAACTCGAACAGCGGCACTCCACACTGCGCCAATACTAGCGTCAAAACACCCCGCGCTTGCGCTACCAGTATGGTATTTCCCATCTTGTAAAAGAACAGTTTTTCGGCAATTGCTATATCAGGTTTAATCTGTTCAATTACCTCGTGCAAATCGTCGTAAATTGTTTTCAATCGCTGTCCCATTTCCTGTTTTGGCGTTGTTTTTATGACGCCGCAATCAATCATGGAAACAACGTTTTCATCTTGTTTTCCGGGGACAATGTGACAGGAAATTGCGCCGTATCCGAGGCTTGCTAAGCCTGGATCTAATCCTAAAATTCGTTTTTCCATTGCCAGAATTAGTAATTGGAACTGGGAAGGAGGCATTAAAAATTTGGGAAATGTTTCCTCACTACCCATTACCAATTACCAATTATTAATTACCCCTCAGTTGTTTCTAGGCCGAATACCCGATCGAACACTTTAGTCACTTTATACCCCGAATCTATTGATTCTAGCGGGTCTTTCCGCAACCGGTGCCGCAAACACAGAGTCATCACCCGGCGAATATCGTCCACAGTCACCTCTGTGCGGCATTCCAAAGCCGTGAAAGCTTTCGCAGCCCGATTCGTCACCAAATCGCCCCGCAGCCCGTCTACGTCCAATTCCGCGCAAACTTGGGAGATTTTCACCCGCAACTCTCGATCGATAGTTACCGATTTCAGCCTTTCCTGGGCTTCCACCAACTTCTGCTGCATATCATCTTGTTCGTGCTGATATTTCGCGAGAAACTCCGCTGGATTTTGGTCAAAACTCGATCGCTGTTCGACAATTTCCACTCTTAAATTTGGGTCTTTCACAGTCCGAATTTCTGCGTGCATCCCAAATCTATCGAGCAACTGCGGCCGCAATTCTCCTTCTTCTGGGTTGCCGGAACCGATTAAAATAAACTTAGCCGGGTGGCGGATCGAAATGCCTTCTCTTTCAACAGTATTCCAACCGCTGGCGGCCGAGTCGAGCAAAACATCGACTAAATGATCGTCGAGCAAATTGACTTCATCAACGTAAAGAATGCCGCGGTTAGCTTTAGCTAAAAGGCCGGGTTCAAAAGCTTTAACTCCTTCCGACAAAGCTTTCTCGATGTCGATCGTACCGCAAACTCGGTCTTCGGTAGCGCCCAGAGGCAAGTCTACCATTTGAACTTTCTTGCGCGCGATTTTAATGTCAGTTTGAGATAAAGTGCGATCGCGCACCTCATCGCTCATCAAATCTGGATCGCTGGGATGACTGTTAAAAGGATCGTCAGCCACCACCTCAATTTCCGGCAGCAAGTCAGTGAGGGCGCGGATTGTGGTAGATTTACCAGTACCTCGATCGCCCATAATCATCACCCCGCCAATTTTGGGATCGATGACATTCAACAGCAGCGCCAGTTTCATCTCCTCCTGGCCAACAATCGCAGTGAAGGGAAAAACAGCGCGGCGGGCTGGGGTAGCGGTAACGGTTGGTAGAACGCCCGCATTTAGGGTATTGCTGACTTCGGCAGTAGGACTCACAGGATAACTCAAAATATAATAATTGCTTGTTTATTGTGACATACAAGCGGACAACAGTCGATCTGCAGCCTTGAAATCCAAGTACAGAGTTTGTCTGAGCCCTCTCAAAACCCGCCAAAAACAGACTCTTTCTGAGACAAAGAACGCGCCAACTCTAAAACTTGTATCTGACGTTCGTCTGACAAACGTCCAACCATCGCAGCTAATAGCTCAGATACAGACAACCAACGCCTTTCTTTCGACTTCCAAACAACTAAAAACTGCTCCGTAGACAGAGTACACAAAGCTATCGTTTCGCCAGAGCGATCGCTAAATTCTACTTCGTAATTTCCATCATCATAACGGGTGCATCTCAGTTTTGCACATATATCAAGTGGAAAGTTGACCATTGAGATAAGCACAGCGCAGAGAAAGGATAG
>NZ_JAUBRM010000151.1:0-8760 GCF_036701905.1 Microcoleus sp. MON2_D5 | reverse complement strand
GGTACTGGAATAATAATGAATCCTCCTGTATTTATTGTTTTAAGCACTGCCTAGCCCTTAACTGAACCGTATTGCGTCATGTCCTTTCAAATCTGCACGGCAAAAGATTTTTGGGCTGGGATATTCACTGATTATCTTTGTTTACGAAAAGACAGACAACAGTACGATCCGAACTGCAACGCTGAATATTTTGCATACAATTTACGTGAGTGCGGAAAGAACAGCAGATTTTCAAATGACCCGTGGAATCCGTAATATTTTAGACAATGAAGGCAATAAAGATGATTTGCTTGCTTTCATGTTTGACAAAAATTTACCTGTTGACGAAATTGAAGCAGGTAACATTGCAGACGAAATACTGAGAAAGCCACCACTGCAAGGTTTTTTGACGATTTCTAATGCGTTGCAATGGCGACTTCAGTATGGAAGAGTCATTGAACGTGCTGGACAACAGGAAGGGGTTATCGCAGTTTATCAATCTAACCGATGAGTTCCAACGATCGCAAAACCAAACTAGAATATGGGGATTTTCAGACACCGCTGGAATTAGCCGAGATGGTGTGTCGGAAATTGATAGAACTTGATGTTAACCCCAAAGTCATCATTGAGCCAACTTGCGGGATAGGTAATTTCATTAAAGCTGCTGCAAATTCGTTTCCATCCGCCAGCAAGATTATCGGGGTTGAAATCAATCAAAGTTATTTAAGGGAATTAAGAGCTAAGCATGAATTGTTACAGGATGAAAGATGTGAGGTTAAGCACGGAGATTTTTTTGAGTTTGACTGGACATCATTAATCAACGACTTTAATCATAGGGTGCTGGTACTTGGCAACTTTCCTTGGGTAACCAACTCACAACAAGGAACTATTGGCAGTGAAAACTTGCCTAAAAAAAGTAATTTTCAAAAGCACACTGGCTTAGATGCACTAACAGGTAAAAGTAACTTCGATATCTCAGAATGGATGCTGATCCATGCGCTCCAATGGTTGCAAAATCGTGACGCCACTCTGGCAATGCTTTGCAAGACTTCCGTGGCCAGAAAGTTATTGAGTTACATTCATTCAAAAAAACTTAATCTCGCTAACTGTGCAACTTACACAATAGATGCTAAAAAGTATTTTGGTGCAAATGTGGATGCGTGTTTGTTATACTGCAAGTTTGACTTAAGTTCACAAAACTACTTCTGCGATGTATTTAGCAGTTTAGAAAGTTCTGACGGTCATCGAATCGGATATCACAACAATCTCCTGGTTAAAGATATAGATTCTTTCAATAAATTGAGTAATTTATATGCTGTAAATTCAGGAACCAAATGGCGATCGGGCGTCAAACATGACTGCTCGAATGTGATGGAGTTTCGGAAAATTGATAATTTGTTTGTCAATGGATTTGGGGAAGCTGTCGAGCTTGAGGAAACTTATCTATTTCCGCTACTTAAAGGATCGGATGTCGCTCAAAATCGCATAAACGCCACAAACCGCTATATTTTAGTAACTCAAAAATTTATTGGCGAGTCAACCGAACCTATCAGCCAGATAGCTCCTAAAACCTGGCGCTATCTGGAGGAGTGCGGACAATATCTAGACAATCGCAAAAGCAAGATTTATCAGCACAATCCTCGGTTTTCTATTTTTGGGGTTGGCGATTATAGCTTCAAATTTTGGAAGATTGCAATTTGCGGGCTTTATAAAAAATTGGATTTTATGTTAATCGGTGAAATAGCTAATAAACCTGCGATTTTTGATGATACTGTTTACTTTCTCAGCTTTGACAGCGAGAGAGTTGCACGTAAAACTTTTGAGCTTTTGAATTCATCGCCAGCAATTAACTTTTATTCATCGATGGTATTTTGGGATGAAAAGCGCCCGATCAAATCCAGCATTTTAAATTGTCTTAATCTAACCTTGCTGGCAGATTTGGAATATTTAACTGCAGATGCACGCAGATAAACGCGGATGAGTACACTTCAATCATTCCGCAAGGCTGCGATCGGATCTAAGCGAGCCGCATTCCGAGCCGGCAATACTCCAGCTAACAACCCGACGGTAAAAGACAGCCCAAAACCTGCTGCGATCGACCATACAGAAACCACAAACGGAAATTTGAATGCTGTCGAGGCCCCAAAGGCGATCGCAATTCCCAACCCAATACCCGCCGTTCCCCCCACCGTGGAAACTAAAATAGATTCCGCCATAAATTGAATGAGAATTGCTGCATTAGTAGCACCTACCGCTTTGCGAATCCCGATTTCCTTAGTGCGTTCCACAACAGACACCAACATAATATTAGCAATACCGATGCCGCCAACCACCAAAGAAATTCCGGCGATCGCTCCGATCATAACCGTAAATAAACCTATGACATTGCTAAAAGTATTAACAATTTCAGCTTGATTTACAACTCTAAAATCATCCGGTTGTGGCGGATAAATATTGTGGCGCAAGCGCATGATATTTTCCACTTGAAATTGAGCATCCGCTAAATCGGCTTCGCCCGCAGTTTCCAACCAAAAACCCGATATCGCAATCCCTGCTAAAGAATTTCTCCCCACAATCCGCGAAGACATATTTTTGAGGGGAATATACACTCGATCGTCCTGATCTGTTCCCCCTACAGACCCCTTGCTTTCCATCACTCCAATGACCTTGTAGCGGTTTCCCTGAATGCGAATATCGGAGGAGAGCGCATTAGCTCCGGCTCCAAAAAGTTCGTCCCGCACCTTAGAACCGAGGACAACTACAGGCTCAGCAGCATTCAATTCATCCTCGTTAAAAAACCGTCCTTCTTGGGGTTGAATGTTCTTCACATCTGGATAGTTTAAATCCGTTCCCAAAATAGCAGTAAATGAATTTTGTCCGCCATAAACTACTTGCACTTGGCGCTGCAAATAAGCCGAAATCGCCTTAACTGCAGGAGCTTGTTTGCCGATCGCCTTAGCGTCATCCCAAGTAAGGGTAGTAGCAGAACCGCTTCCCTGACTGACACCGCCCGATCGCGAAGCGCCGGATAAAACCAACAGCACATTTGTACCCAAAGCCTTTAACTGTTCTTCAGTTGATTTTTGTACTCCCTGTCCCACCGAAGTAATGGCAATTACCGAAGATATCCCAATAATTACGCCCAGCATAGTTAAACTGGTACGCAACTTATTATTCCACAGCGCCTCTGTCGCCATGAACGCGATTTGAACGTTAGAGATTTTGTTTGTGCGGGGGCGAGTCTGTAATTTCATGTTATTATTGATTAGGCATTGGGTATTGGGCAGTGAGCCGAAAAGCATAGGCAATTAAAACCTTATTCCTTATTCCTTCTTCCTTTTCCTCCTTCGCGCCCTTCGCGCCTTCGCGGTTCAATAAAAAAATCCAAACCCTAACGCAAGCGCGTTCCCCCACCCGGTTGCAAACCCGGAATCCCGCCCGACGATGGATTTTGGGATCTAGGCCGCAATCCGGGGGGTAAACTAAGCAGCACTTTTTCCTTTCCTTTCAAACCCGATCGCACTTCCGTCTTGTCATCCACCGTCATACCAGTCTTAATCGGCATAAAAGCAGGTTTACCATCTTCTCCACCCGCAACAAAAACCCCCGTTTCCCTTTGTTGGCGGACAATTGCCGCAGTCGGAACTACCAAAACATTTTTGAGTTCACCAGCCTTAAACTCCACATTCACATTCATGCCCGATCGCAGCATTTGTTTATCATCATTAATAATTGCCGCTTTTACCTCAAAACTTGTCACATTTTGCTGGACGATCGACTGAGGCGAAATTTGAGTGATTTTACCTGCAAAAGTCTTTCCCGCAAAAGCATCGGCTTGAATAGACGCAGCCTGGCCGATCTTAATCTCAGAAATATTAGTTTCTGCTACGTTTGCTACTAATTGATTTTTTGAAGCTAAGGACAAAATCGAAGAAGAAGTCGCCGAAGAAACCGCACTACCTGCAGTCGTGGGAGTCACAAAAGCGCCCGGATCGGCGTACTTGCGGGTGACAGTGCCGGTGAAAGGAGCCCGCAGCACAGTGTCGTCGATCAGCGCTTGAACGCTTTGCAGGCTGCCTCTAGCGGCGAGAACTTGAGCGCGGGCTTGGGCGATGTCTTCGGGGCGAGAACCAGCTTCTAGCAGCGCCAAAGCTTGCTGTTTTTGCTCGACGGCGGCCTGCCCTGCTGCGATGTCTTCCGGGCGTGCGCCCGATCGCGCCAGGGCCAAAGCTTGCCGTTTTTGCTCTACAGCAGCCCGCGCCGAAGCGATTTCTTCGGGGCGTGCGCCCGATCGCGCCAGGGTCAAAGCTTGCCGTTTTTGCTCCACAGCAGCCCGCGCCGAAGCGATTTCTTCGGGGCGAGTACCCGCTTGCAGTAAAGCTACAGCTTGTTCAGCTTGCCTGACTTGCGTTTGAGCTCGATCGCGCGCGGTGCGGGAGTTGTTCACAACTTGCAAAGCAAGGGCTCCGGCATTATAGAGTTCCTGATTTCTCTGAAAGTCTTCCTCAGCTTGGTTTTTGGCGTATTCGGCATCTCTGAGTTTGGCGATCGCTTGGGCGATGTCTTCAGGCCGATTGCCCTTAAGCAATTTTTGTAAATTTGCTTCTTGTTCAGCTAGTTGTGCCTCAGCTACGGCAATATCTTGGGTTCGATTGCCGTTGAGCAATTTTTGTAACGTTGCCTGTTGTTCAGCTAACGCTGCCTCAGCTACAGCAATGTCTTGGGTGCGATTGCCGTTGAGCAATTTTTCCAGACTTGCCTGTTGTTCTGCTAACACTGCCTTAGCCACAGCAATGTCCTGGGTTCGAGTGCCGTTGACCAATTTTTCCAGGTTTGCTTCTGCGGCTGCGAGTTGTCCGCGAGTTTGGGTAAGTTGCCCTTGGAGGTTGGAGTCGTCCATGTAGGCGAGAATCTGCCCTTTTTCAACCTTATCTCCTTCCTTGACAAGCAAACTTTTGAGCATTCCTGAAGTTTTGGGGCTGACGTTAACGGAACGTTCGGGCACTATTGTGCCGTTTGCCGAAATAGTAATCGGCAGGTTCACCCTTTCGACAGCAACGGTTTTTTCCTTGCGTCTGGTTTCGCGGTTGGATTTGACTGTTAGTTGGCTGTAAGCTGTGTAGCCTACTCCTGCCAGCAGGGAAGCGGCCAGGAGTCCGCTAAGCCAGGGAGTCAGCTCTTTTTTAATCTGAAAGTGCTTTACTAAGTACATATAAATTAGACCTGATGGGTCTGTCTTGAATTTAGACCGATCGGGAACAGAAAAGGTTCAAGAGAAGTCTGATTATGTTTTTTCGGTTGTAGCGCAGGTATTTTCGGATAATTTTGAATAATTAAGTACATCAGCTACGATTAATTAGGATGCACTACTGGTTCAAGAAGGTGTGAAATATCGTACTTTCCCAACCATCAATATCGGATTACTTGCCCTAGGTTGACGCAGCAGTGTAGAATCATCTGTAGGAGCCAGCCAGCTAACACTGCCAGGACTAAGACCCCAAAAAACTGCTCTGTTAAAGTCTCATGACCGTTAACTGTAACTTTGTTTGGCATGGGTATAACACGCTCTTGGCTTCCTTTCATCCATCAAACAATGATTTAGGTTGGCTAGAAGCTGTCTTAAACCATAGGAGTTAAATTATAATGATTTCTTTCTCTAAGCTCGGGAACTACGGAAGACTCGGTAATCAATTATTTCAATACGCATTCCTTAGAATAACAGCACGGCGTTTGGGAACCCAATTTTTTTGCCCTAAGTGGGATGGAGATGATATCTTCAACCTTGATGACGAAGGTGAGCGTGCTAGGGAACCCTCCGGGATTATTCATCATTTCGACCCCCATCCTAAGGCTGGCTTTACATCCGAAGCACTTTCCATTGGTGACCACACTGAAATTCAAGGGTTCTTTCAATCGGAAAAATATTACTCAGACAAGCGACTTGTACGTCAGTGGTACACCTTCAATAACGAGATTGTCACTGAGGTCGAAAAACTCTACGGCGACATTTTGCAAAGGGATTGTGTAAGCTTTTCGCTCCGCCTCGATACCGACTATGGCAGTACCCGAGAATATTTCCCCCTTTACCCGCTTTCTTTTTACAAGAAGTCCTTAAGTGTGATAAACCCCCAAGGTTCCATTCTTGTATTCTCCGATCGTCCCGATTTAGCCAGAGAATTTCTTCGTCCCCTTCAAGGGCATGAATTTATCTTTGTAGATAACCTGAATGGTCCTCAGCAGCTTTATTTAATGACCCGATGTCGAGCTAATGCTATTACTAATTCAACGTTTTCCTGGTGGGGCGCTTGGTTGAACGCACACCCCGGGAAGATAGTAGTAGCTCCGACAGCGTGGTGCCGCCCAGGGGTGCCAAACCCGGTTGAAGATATTCTATGCGATGATTGGGTCAAGCTTTCAGGCACTCATCCCATCTTAGATCACTTTCAAGTATGGAGGCTCAGACACCCCGTCGCGACAGTCAACCGGCTCTTGAGTAGTGTCCAAAAATAGATACTAATACTTGACCAGGAGTTAGAGTCGATTAGGGAGTTACCCCCCTAACCTCTCCTTCAGAACCGTGCGTGAGACTTTCACCTCACACGGCTCCTTGATAATTCCATCCTTGTTATGGATACGATTTAAGACCAACTATCAGGTTTTAACACTTTCTTTAGAGCGCATTGACCCGTCTGTTGTTGTCTTTGTGTCGTGGCAGTGTTTGTGTAGAAGCTGTAGGTTGTTATAGGTGTCTTTTCCACCTAACGATGTCGGTTTAATGTGGTCAACTTCTACAATGTCTGTACTGGTGAAGTACAAACCACAGTGAGGACAAATACCCTTTTGACGCTTGATTAAAGATGCAACCCTGTTAGGAGTTTCTGGGTATTCACCTCTACGCTTGCTCCAATAAGTCCAGTTTCCATCAAACGGACTAGCAACACCCTTTACTTTGATATGCCTTACGATTGGCGTATCTGAGTGCAGTGTTAGTTTTATTCCGTTCTCGGTACTAAAACACCAATTGCGGTCGCCTACTGTTCGCCAGTATTTATCCTTATTGATGTTCCCTTTTCCCCTCCTTCTTGCCCAAGCTCTTAATTTATCGTAGACTAAATGGTCAACCTTTGAGAAGGTTCCCTTACTTACAACTGTCGAATAATAGTTTGACCATCCCCTAATGATTGGGTTCAGCTTGCTAATTAGGGCAGCTTGAGGGGCGGTTTTATGGGTATCTATTACTTCGGCAATCTTGGCTAGATGAGTTTTTACTTTGGCTTTTGAAGGGGTGATTAATGTATTAAAACCTAGTAGTGTTCCATTTGAACCGTTGGCGCATCTGTATGCCCCTGCTTTGTGTTGTTGTACATGGAAACCTAAGAACTCAAACCCAACATTTCCATCAATCTCAATGAGGGTGTGGGTTAATTTTGTTTTACTTGGCTTTAACTCCAATCCCATGTCACTCAACCATTCTGCGATTATCTCCTGGCATTTCTTAACCACGTTCAAATCCTCATGGATAATCACGAAGTCATCAGCGTAACGGATTAGGCTGAGGGCTGGGCGATTGATCGCTTTTTGTCCTTTTAGTGTTTCCGCGTACTGCTTTACTCTTTCTTCCATACCGTGTAAGGCAATGTTCGCAAGTAGGGGAGAAATTACCCCGCCTTGTGGTGTACCTTCGTTAGTAGGGAATAATTCGTTTCCTACACAGTACCCTGCTTTTAGCCACGTCTTTAATTGGCGGCTTAGAGTGGGGTATGTGTGTATTTTGGATAGTAACGCTTTGTGGTCTATACGGTCAAAGCATTTGGCAATATCAGCGTCAAGCACATATTTGGCTTTTTGTCTGATACTGAGATATATTGCTCCTATCGCATCGTGACATGAGCGCCCTGGTCGAAAACCGTAAGAGTTTGGCTCAAACTTTGCCTCCCATTCCGGCTCTAACGCTAGCTTGACTAACGCTTGCAAAGCGCGGTCGTTAATTGTGGGGATTCCTAATGGTCTAGTTTCAGTCGTTCCGGGCTTAGGTATATTAACCCTACGAGTGGGTTTAGCCTTTCCGGTTAACTTTAACTTGCCTACCAGGTTCATACGATGTTTTGGGGTTAGTGTTTTTACACCATCCACACCTGCCGTATTTTTACCTTGGTTATCTTGTGTCACCCTACGTACCGCAATACACTTTGCAGACCAAGACCTAATCAGGGTCTTCTGAAGTTTGCGAACTGCTTTAACATCACCACGTTCACTCGCTTGGAATATGCGTTTTTGCAACTTAAAAGTTACCTTTTCTAGCTGGCGCCAGTTAAGGTCTTTCCATTCCACCGTCTGATTGTTCAGCGTATTAGATATATTCATTGCTACTTGTTCTATTCCTTTGAAATTACCGTGTATCTGTCAGCATATCCACATCATTAAAGTGAGGCATTCGCTTTCTGATACAATCCCTCCCCTAGCCATCATTCGTTAGCTACTTACTGGTTATCGACCTGACCAGAGATAATTAGGGGTTACTTCGTTCCGATTACATATTTGATTGAGTCTTTAGCGTGATACTTTCCACCGGGTTTCTGGGCGGTGCTTATAAGTCGGTGGTTCAACCGCTTATGCCCTATCCTTGCCATTTGGCTTGGTGTTAATCAGCTTTTACCGTATTTTTAAACGGGTTTATGCCTTGTTTCAGTCAGTTACACCATTCGGTAGTGCCCTGAAGGAAAGGCTCAAGATGATAAAACAAAACCGAATTAAAAAAAAAGTAGGTATCTAGAGTTGTAA